>DAHVFK010000695.1 GCA_027317055.1 Betaproteobacteria bacterium
GCCCCGCGGCGTACAGCACGAACAGCCATTCGCGCCCGAAGTGCAGCGTGACCGCGGTCTTGAACGGCTCGATCTCGGCGTAGCGCACCGCCTGGCCCATCGACTGCAGCGACAGGCCGAACAGCAGGATCAGGATCACGTACTTGACGCCCCACAGCCGCTCGTGCACCACGTCCGGAAATTCGTACTGCGGGATCTTGAGCCGCTTGGCGGCCTGCTGCGCCAGCTCCTGCATCGCGCCGAACGGGCACAGCCAGCCGCAGTACACCCCGCGCCCCCACAGCAGCAGCGTCACCGCGACGAAGCCCCACAGGATGAACAGCATCGGGTCGATGAGAAAGTTCTCCCAGCGGAAATCGTGCGTCGCGGCGTGCACGAAGGTCAGCACGTGGATCACCGACAGCTGTGCCAGGCCGTACCAGCCGATGAAGAAGATGGTGTAGAGAAGAAAACCGCGCCGCAGCGCGCCGAGAAAAACCGGGTAGCGCGCGAGCCAGTCCTGCAGCACCAGGATCAGGGTCAGCAGCGCGAGGCCGGCGATCAGAATGCCGGTGCGGAACTTCGCCTGCTGCCAGGCCGCGACCCACAGCGGCTCGTCGGGCGCCCCGCCGTCGGCGTGCGCGCCGTCCTTCAGCCCGCGCGAGTCGGCGACCTTGCGCGCGGCGCGCATCACGGTCGCGTTCTCGACCATCACCGTCATGGTCGCGCCCGAGATGGTGTCGATCGCGACCTGGCCCGGGCGCGGCGCGCCGATCGCGACCCGGTCGAACACGCTCTTGCCGCGGTACTGGTCGGCGAAGGCCTTGAGCCGCTGCTCGCTGATGCCGACCGCGAGGATCGGCTCCTGGTGCTCGACGATCGCGATGCCGCGGATCTTCCCGCTCAGGTCGAAGCCGACCAGGCTGTTGATCGGCTTGCCCGAGTAGGCCGGGATGCGCAGCACGTCGTTGGTGAGAAACACCCAGCCGAGCAGGGTGCTGCCGACGTAGGCCGGCGCCGCACGCGGCTTGCCCTCGAGCTCGCCGAAGCGATCGGCCTCGGGAAAGAAGCTCTTCGCCTGCGGGTAGGCCTCGGCCACGCTTTCGGCGGCGTGAGCCGATGAGAGGGCAAGCAGGAATGCGAACAGAATTTTGACCATTGAAGACGCAGTTTCCGGCCAAGCGCAGTTCAGGATTTGATGCGGATCAAGCTTCTATACTCGGGGCGTGAGATTTGCCCTGGCTCTGGTCCTGCTGCTGCTCGCGCTGCCCGCCTACACCGCGCGGGTGGCGGAGGAGCGCCCGCTGATGGGGACCCTGGTCGGGGTGACGGCGGAGGGCGCCGACGAGGGCGCGCTGCACGCGGCGGTCGAAGCGGCCTACCTCGAAATGGGGCGCTTGTCGGACATGATGAGCCACTACGACCCGAAGAGCGTGGTGAGCGCGATCAACGACGCCGCCGGCGCGCACCCGGTCGCGGTGCCGCCCGAGCTGATGCAGGTGCTCGAGAT
>DAHVFK010000696.1 GCA_027317055.1 Betaproteobacteria bacterium
CTTCGAGTACGCCTTCACCGACGTCTTCGAGCCGGGGCGCACGCGCTTCGGCCCCGGCGCGGGCGCAGCGGTGCACGAGAACCTGCAACGGATGCTGGACGGCTAGCGGCGCCTGAAGTACTGCCGCCCCACGATCAGACATACCACCTCGCCCGACTGGTTCAGGCCTTCCCAGCTGAATTTCACCGACCCGCGCGTAGGATCTTTCTGCGACGGCGTTTGCTCCAGCGCCGTCGAGCGCAGGCGCAGCGCGTCGCCCGGGCGCACCGGCTTGAGCCAGCGCACTTCGTCCAGCCCGGGCGAGCCGATGCAGGCCGACTCGAGCAGATAGCCGTCGCACATCAGGCGCATCATCACGCCGCAGGTCTGCCAGCCGCTCGCGATCAGGCCGCCGAAGGGCGTGATCTTGGCTGCCTCTTCGTCGGTGTGAAAGACCTGCGGGTCGTACTCGCGCGCGAAGCGCTTGATGTCCTCGGCCGAGAGCGAACGGCTGCCGCTGTCGTACGTCCAGCCCGGGGTGAAGTCTTCCCAGTAGTACTTGATCATGCCCTATCCCTTGACGGCGCCGGCGGTCAGACCGGCGACGATACGGCGCTGGAAAAGCAGCACCAGTGCCACCAGCGGCAGCGTTACGATAACAGAGGCTGCCATCAGGTTGCCCCACGGCAGCTCGTACTGGCTCGCGCCGCTCATGAGGGCGATTGCGACAGGAACCGTGCGCTCGGAGTTGGTCAGCGTGAAGGTGAGCGCGAACAGGAACTCGTTCCAGGCCGCGATGAACGCGAGCAAGCCGGCGGTCACCATTGCCGGCGCGACCAGCGGCGCGAGAACGAACGCGAGCGTCTGCCATGCTGCAGCGCCGTCGATCAGCGCGGCCTCCTCCAGCTCGCGCGGCAGCTCGCGCATGAAGGTGGTCAGGATCCAGATCGTGAACGACAGCGTGAACACCAGGTAAGACAGTGTCAGCCCGGCCAGGTTGTTGTACAGACCCAGCGCACGGATCAGCTCGAACATGCCCGACAGAACCGCCACCTGCGGAAACATCGACACCGCGAGGATCGCCGCCAGCAGCGTGCCACGGCCGCGAAAGCGCAGCCGCGCCAGCGCGTACGCGGCGAGCGTCCCCGCCAGCAGCGAGAGCGCCACCACGGAGCCCGCGACCAGGACCGAATTGACGATGTTGCGCCCGAAGGGCTGCTCGGAGAACACCGCCGAGTAGTTCGCCAGCGTCCATGAATGCGGCAGCAGCGCGGGCTCGAACAGCTCGGCCGGCGGGCGCAGCGAGGACGTCAGCGCGTAGTAGAACGGGAACAGGCAAAACAGCAGGATCGCCGCCACCAGCAGCCGGAAGCCCGCTTGCCTGAGCCGTCTCATCGCAGCACACCCTCCTCGGCCAGGCGCACGCGCCCGGTGATGAGCACCAGCGCGGTCACCAGCGCGACCGTGAGAAACAAC
>DAHVFK010000697.1 GCA_027317055.1 Betaproteobacteria bacterium
GCCGAGCAGCATGGAGATCAGCATGCCCAGCTCGCCCACCCCGAGCAGGGTCGCCCAGAGGTTCGCGTCGAGATTCGTCCGGTCGAGGCCGAAGAACCGGGCCAGCAGATAGATGGTGAGCGGAAAACCGTACATCTCGGCGTACAGCGCGATCAGGAACGCCTGCACCAGCCCGGCGCCGGCCCACTCGCGCCAGGATTTCGGCGCGAGGTAGCGATAGAGAACCCACGAGGCCAGCACGATCATGATCACGGCGAGCCCCCAGACTCCGGAATGTGGAATGAGTTCGTTCATAGTGTTCGCAGCCTCCTCCTTCCCATCATGTCAATGTCAAGCGCACCCGTCCCCGGCTTGATCCGCGTCAATTACGCCGGTTCCGCAAAGCCGGGGAACGGATGCCCGAGAGCCTGGTGCGCTTGAGCAGCAGGGCGTTGATCGCCACCAGCGCCGAGCTGCCGGACATGGCGAGTGCCGCGACCTCCGGACTGACCACCAGCGGGTAAAGCACCCCCGCCGCCGCGGGAAAGGCGATCACGTTGTAGCCGACCGCCCACCACAGGTTCTGGTGCATCTTGCGCAGCGTCGCGCGCGACAGCTCGACCGCGCCGACCACGTCGAACGGATCGCTTTTCATCAGCACCACGTCGGCGGACTCCATCGCGACGTCGGTGCCGGCGCCGATGGCGAAGCCGACGTCGGCCCGGGTCAGCGCCGGCGCGTCGTTGATGCCGTCGCCGACCATGCCGACTTTCTTGCCCTGCGCCTGCAGCTCCTTCACCTTGTCGGCTTTCTGCCCGGGGAGCACGTCGGCCAGCACGATATCGATGCCGAGCTCCCCGGCGATGCGCTCGGCGGTAGCGCGGTTGTCGCCGGTGAGCATCGCCACCTGGATGCCGCGCGCCTGCAGCGCCTTCACCGCCGCCGCCGAGGTGGGGCGCACCGCGTCGGCAATCGCGATCAGGCCGATGAGCTTGCCGTCGCGGGCCAGGTGCACCACCGTGCGGCCGCCGCTTTGCAGCTCCTTCGCCCTGGCTTCGAGCCCGGCCATGTCCGCCTTCTCGGCGTCCATCAGCTTGCGGTTGCCGAGAAGCACGTCTCCGCCCGCGACCTGTGCCCTGGCGCCCATGCCTTCGATCACGGCGAAACCGGTCGACTTCTCGACCGCGAGGCCGGCGGCGCGCTTCAGAATGGCCTGCGCGAGCGGATGATCCGACCCCTGCTCCACGGCCGCGGCCAGCGCGAGCACCGCGTCGGCGCTGGTTCCCGGCGCGGCGACCACGTCCACCACCTCGGGCTGCCCCATGGTGAGGGTGCCGGTCTTGTCGAACACGATGACGCTGAGCCGGGTCGCATCCTCCAGCGCGGAGGCGTTCTTGAACAGGATGCCGTTCATGGCGCCCAGGCCCGTGCCCACC
>DAHVFK010000698.1 GCA_027317055.1 Betaproteobacteria bacterium
GGAACAAGTCGTTACAGTTGCTGGCACCGGCTGAGCTGCACGTAGGGCACCAGTTGCATGCGCCAAATTCGAGGTGCTAAACCCCGCGGATCTCAATCAGACGTGGGCTGCGCGACGCCAGCAATTCCGCTGCCTTGAGGATGCGGTCGCGCACCCGCATCGCTGCCACCGCGACCACACCGCGACCGGGCAGAGCGAGATCAGGAAACCAGGCCACCGTCAGCGGCACGCGCGCGAGGCAGCGCAGGTCGATGTGAAACGGCCGCTGGTTCAGCGCCCGAGCCGCCGCCTCGTCAAATCCGATGACTCCGATTGGAGGCCGCGGAGCCGCACCGCGCCAACGTCCTGAACTTGTATAGTCCCCTTATCATTCGACTCTTGCCACTTCCTGCGTTAAATCCCATCAAATCATAACCGGAATGATGGCCGCCTCGATGAGCCGCCCCGCCGCGGCTGCCGCGGCACGTCCGGCTTTGGTCAGGTAGTAGCGATACGTCCCGGTGACCCGCTTGATCACCCCGATGTCCAGCAGTCGGCGCAACTGCCTCGAGAGCCGGGTTGGTGAGAACATCCCGAGGTCCGCCAGGAGGTCGCCCCGGCGGATGCCGGTGATGTTGACCCGTGGATTCTGTAGGGCGTGCAGCAGCGCACTGTCCCCTGGTTCGAAGAAATTGATCCCCTTGACGGTCCTGCCATCCACGGCACGCGGCTTGGTCACGCGGCCGAGCGCACGAACCCCGGCCGAGAAGTCGTCCAGGGCGGAGAGGTGAGCGAGATAGCGGCGGTTGCAGCCGAGCAGTAGCTTGCGGAGATCGATCAGGCTGTAGATGGCTTTCTTGACGGGGGCGAGGGCCCGCGTGGGCGGCCCTTGACGATGTTCCACCTTTCGGTGGTGCTTGAAGGAAGACACGTCGTTGGTGGTGGTCTCGATGCGCAGCACGATGCCGGCCTTGTCGTACATCTTGATCGAGCACTTGCCGAAGCGGTGCTTGATACAGGTCCCCTCGATGCGGGTGGAGAACCGAGAGCCGATCTCCTGGGCCAGCAGCGGCGTGATCTGCCGGCCGAGGAAGCTGGCAACCTGCTCCGCTTTGACGCCCAGCACCGATTGCCGGACGAGTTGTTCATAGAGCGGGCCTAGGGTGGCGCTGGAGCGGAACGCCAGATCGGTGGCGTATTCCACCTGCATCAGGCTCCAGTGGTAGGTTTGCCCGAACACGTCGGACACCGGGCAGCACCGTTCGGCATAGCGATCCAGGGTGCGGTGCAACCGATCGGGCGAAAGGCTGTCGGCCAGTTCCTGGGCTCGGACCCAGTCGTCAATCCGGACGAAGGCGTTGTCGGCCATGGTGTAGCCGATGCCTTCCGCGGTCAGACGCCGAGCCAGCCAG
>DAHVFK010000699.1 GCA_027317055.1 Betaproteobacteria bacterium
CGCGCTCGACCTCGCCGTCCGCCGTCGCGACGAAGCCCTCCGCCTCGAGGCTCTGACGCAGCGACTCCAGCTCGTCGCGCCGCACGCGCACGTCGTTCTCCGCATCGAAGAGGGCGCGCTCCGCCGTCCGCGTGCCCGCATTGGCATCCGCCAGCTCGGCGGTCAACGCGCGCTCGCGCGACTCGAGCTGCGCCAGTTCCCGGCGCGCCGGCTCCAGCTCCGACGCGAGCGCCGCGAGCTCGCCCGACTGTTCGTCCAGCTCCCGCCGCGTCGCGGCGTGACGCGCGGCGATCGCCTGCGCCTCCGCGATGATCTTCGACTGCTGCTCCTGCTTGGCGGCGATCTGCCGCGCGAGGCGCTCGCGGTTGATCCGGTCGCCCTCGCCGCCCTGCCGCTCCGTGCGCAACTCGCCGTCGAGGTGCGCGACGTTCGCCGCCTGTTCGCTGACCGCGTCGGTCAGGACCGCCCGGCGCGATTCGAGCCCCACGACCGCCTGGCGCTCCGCCTGTGCCCCTCGCGCCGCCTCGCCCCCGGCGGACTGTGCGGCCACCCGGTCCTGCTCGGCCTGCTCGCGCGCCGCGCTCAGCCGCTCGATCTCCTGCCCCGAACGCGTCGCGTTCGCGCGCATCGTGTGCAGCCGCGAGCGAAACGTCCCGAGCGCGCCCTTCGCCGCGGCAAGCTCGGTCTCCGTCCGCGCCTTCTGGTCGCGCAGCGACTCGACCGCCTGGGCCAGCTCGTCGTGCCGCCGCTGGGCCTCGTCGAGGCTCGACGCGACGCGCTGGAGCGACTCTTCGCGCTCGTCGAGGCGCGGCCGCAGTTCGGCCAGTTGTTGCGGGATGTCCTCGACCTCGCGCTCGCGCACGAACGACGCCTGCACGCTGGTGAGCGATCCCGCGGCGACGGAGCCGACCGGCCGCAGCAGCACTCCGTCGACGGTGGCCACGGCCTGCGCCATGCCACGCCGGACGACGCGCTGTGCCAGCGCCAGGTCCTCGACGACCACCGTGCGGCCGAGCAGCGTGTCGATGAGCTTCCGGTACTTGCCGTCGCAGCGCACAAGCTGCGATGCGACGCCGAGCACGCCGCGCTCCTTCATGAGGTGCAGCGGCCGCACTTCCTGCAGCTCGTCCAGCAAGTAGAGCGTCGCGCGGCCGCCATCGCCCGTCAGCAGCAGGTCGAGCACCGGCCGCAGGTCCGCCTGCCGCTGCAGCACGACGGCGAACAGGCTGTCGGCCAGCGCGGCCTCAATCGCCTTCTCGAGGCCCGGCGGCACCTTCACCGTCTGTCCGACGAGCCCCAGCACGCCACGCAGCTCGATGTCGGCGGGCACCGTCTGGCGCTTGAGCACACCACCGGCCTCGAGGATCATCCTGATCC
>DAHVFK010000069.1 GCA_027317055.1 Betaproteobacteria bacterium
GGGGCGCGGCTTCTACGCCATCATGCGCAATTTCCAGAACGAGCGCGTCGCGCTCGCCGCGATGGCGATGGGCGAGAGCCAGCGCGCGCTCGAGCTGACGCTCGAGTACGTCAGGACCCGCAAGGCGTTCGGCGCGCCGCTGTGGGACAAGCAGGCGCTGCGCCAGCGCCTGGCGGCGCTCGCCGCGCGGATCGAGGCCGGCCGCGAGCTGGTCACTCGCGCGGCCTGGCTCGACGCGCAGGGGCAAGACTGCGTGAAGGAGGTTTCGATGGCCAAGGCCTACTGCGGCGAGCTGGTGAACGAAGTGATGTACGATTGCCTGCAGTTCCACGGCGGCGCGGGCTACATGCGCGGCAGCGACATCGAGCGCATGGCGCGCGACGCACGCGTGCAATCGATCGGCGGCGGAGCGACCGAAGTGATGCTGGAAGAAGTGGCGAAGCGGCTATGAGCACCGACCTGTCCGGGCGCGTGGCGCTGGTGACGGGCGCCTCGCGCGGAATCGGCAAGTCGATCGCGCTCGCGCTCGGCGCAGCCGGCGCCGACGTGGCAGTCAACTACCGCGCGCGCGCGGACGACGCGCAGGCGGTCGCGGCGGCGATCCGCGCGCTCGGGCGCCGTAGCGTCGCACTCGGCGCCGACGTGGCCGACGGCACGCAGGTCGCGCGCATGGTCGCGGCGGTCGAGTCGACGCTCGGCCCGGTAGACATCCTGGTCAACAACGCTGGCATCGCGCTGCGGCGCGGGCTGGAAGAGCTGAACGAAGCCGATTTCGACCGCACCGTGGCGGTCAACCTCAAGTCGGCCTTCCTGTGCACCCAGGCGGTGTGGCGCGGCATGCGCGAGCGGCGCTGGGGCCGCATCGTCAACATCTCCTCCGGCGCCGCGCGCGGCGCGGGCATCGTCGGCGCGCACTACAACGCGTCAAAGGCCGGCATGGAAGGCCTTACCCGCGGCTACGCCGCGCGCTTGGTCAAGGACGGAGTCACCGTGAACGCAGTGGCGCCTTCGCTGATCGAGAGCGACATGACCGCGCCGCACCGCGCCGAGAGCGAGGCCAGGATCCCGGTCGGGCGCCTCGGCACCGGGGACGAAGTCGCGGCGGTGGTGGTGATGCTGGCCGGCAACGCCTACATGACCGGCCAGACCGTGGCGGTCAACGGCGGACTGCACTACAACTGAGGCTAGAGCGGCAGCTTCGCCTGCACGCCGATCATCGAGTTGCGCCCGGGCGCGGGCTCGAAGAAGCGCTTATTCGAATCGTTCACGATCACCGAGCCGATGTACTGCTTGTCGGCAAGGTTGTCCACGCGCACGAACTCGGACAGATGCCACGTGCCCGCGCGCTGCGCGAAGCCGAGCGTCAGGTTGGCGATGGTATAGCCGTCGGCGTAGTCCGAATTGATGTCGTCCACCGCGATGCGCGAACGGTGCTGCGCCTCGAGCACGGCGGTAAAGCCGCTCGGCACGTGGCGCCAGCGCAGTGCGCCGTACAGGCTCGCGCGCGGCACGCCGGGCAGCACGTTGCCGGCGGCGACGTTGCCGCTCGAGCTGGCGTAGCCGTCGAGCACTTTGGTATCGAGCACGGTCCAGGCAAGTGTGCCCTCGATGCCGTAGGGCAGGCTCGCACCGGCGCTGAGCTCGATGCCGCTGCGGCGTGTCTTGCCGGCGTTTTTGTATGTGGTGCGCCCGAAGTTGTTGCTGTCGACTACGATCTCGTCGTGCGTCTCGACGTCGTACAACGCGGCATTGAGGCGCAGGTTCGGCCCGACCAGCGTCTTGATCCCGGCCTCGGTGCTGCGGCTCTTTTCCGGCGAAAGTCCGAAGTTGAGCCCCGGCGCGCCGCCGGACTGATATGCCATCTCGGAGAAGGTCGGGGTCTCGAAGCCCCGCCCGTAGTTCGCGTATAGGCTGGTTGCGGGGGCGACGCGGTAGAGGATGCCGAGCGCGGGGGTAGTAGCGTTGAAGTCGCGGGTCCCGCTGTTGTCGAGGTTGAGCGTGCCGGGGACGATGAGGTAGTCGGTCGATCCAAACGAAACGCGGTTCGCGCGCACGCCGCCCATGGCGATCCACTTCTCGGCGAAATGCCACTCGGCCTGTGCATAGACCGCGCTGCTCGAAACGGTGTCGTCCTCATCGCGCCGCAGCGCGCCGAAGGCCCCAAAATTGTTCACGAAACCCTTGCGCCGCTGGTCCATGCTCTCGTACTCGCCGCCCAGCGTGAGCGTGAGCGGTCGCCCGGCGAGCGCGGCGTCGTGCGTCAGGCGCAGGCCGGCGCCGGAGTAGCTCGTGGCGAGGTCGATCACCCCGCCCGAACTACCGAAATTGCTCGGGCTCGGCACAGGGTTCAGGCCTTGGAAGGCGAGAAACTGGTTGACGTTGCGCTGTCCGGAATACAGGGTCGCGCTCAGAGTGTTCGCGCCGAAGCGATGCTCGAGCGTCGCGCCGGCCTGGTTCTGGCGCACGCTCTTGCGCGTGTTGAAGGTGGTCGTGCCGGATACCGATTGCGTCGGGTCGGCTTTGGCCTGCGCCCGGGTGAGGCCGAGCGGATCCTGTGTGTTCGGGCTGTCGAAGGCGTTTGCGACCAGGGTGAAGGTGGTGTCGCCGCCGAGGCCGAAGCGCAGCTTGGCGTTGGCCTGGTCGCGCTTGGCGGCGCTGTGGTCGCGGTAGCCGTCGGTCTCGAAGTGCGCGCCGCTCGCGAGCCAGTCCATGTTGCCGCTGCGCATGCCGGCTTCGAGCGATTCGCGCTTGGTGCCGAACGAGCCTGCCTCGAGCCGGCCCTCGACGCCTTGCTCGGCCGCGCCGTCGCGGGTAAAGACGTTGATCACGCCGCCGGAGGCGTTGCCGTACATGACCGAGAACGGCCCGCGCAGCACCTCGATGCGGTCGGCCGAGCCGAGGTCGATGTGCGATACCTGGCCCTGGCCGTCGGGCATGCTGGCCGGGATGCCGTCCACCAGCAGGCTCAGGCCGCGGATGCCGAAGGTCGAGCGCGCGCCGAAGCCGCGCGAGGAGATCTGCAGGTCCTGGGCGTAGTTCTGCCGGTTCTGCGCCACGATCCCCGGCACGCTGCCGAGCGACTCGGACAGGTTTACCTCGGGCCGGCCGAAGTGGATGTCGTCGCCGTAGAGGGTGTCGATCGAGGCCGGCACCTCGAGGCTGGGGCGCTCGGTGCGGGTCGCGGTGACGCTGACCGCGTCTTCCGGCTGCTGCGCACGGACCGCGAGCGGCAGGCACAGCATGATGCACGACAGAACGGCGGTGCGCGCAGGGTTCACTTTGGCTTCTCCACGGTGTTCTTGACGTTTAAATGGCAATCGGCCACGAAGGCGCGGATCAGCGCACCACCACGCCCCAAGGTTTGAGCCCGACCGGTATGTCGCGCAAGCGCACGTTCTCGACCGTGTCGATCACCGAAACCGAGTTCGAACGGCCGTTCGCGACATAGAGCTTCTTTCCATCCGGCGTCAGCGCCATGTTCCAGGGCCGCTTGCCGACCGGGATCGTGGCGACGATCGCATTCGTGCCGGTGTCGATCACCGATACCGTGCCATCGCCGCCGTTCGAGACGTAGACCCACTTGCCGCTCGGATGCACGGCGATGCCGTTGCTGCGCACCCCTGCCTTGATCCGCGCGACGACTTTGAAATCCGCCGTGTCGAGCACGTAGACGGTGTTGGCGTTCTCGGAGGCTACGTAGGCGCGGCTGCCATCGGGCAGGAAGCCGATCCCGCGCGGCCGATCGCCGACCGGCACCTTGGCGATCTCCTTGCGCTGGGCGAAGTCGATGATGTCGACCGCGCTGCCTTCCTCGGCGCTGACGAACACCAGCCGCCCGTCCGGGCTGAATTCGGCGTGCTCGGGGTTCTTGCCGCGCACCTTGACGATGAAAGCGAGGCGGTTGTCGCGCGTGTCGACGAACGCAACGTCGTTGCTTTCCTCGATCGCGGCGGAGACCCAGCGCCCGTCGGGCGACATGCCTACGCCCTCGGGCGATTCGCCCAGCGGCACCGACGCGGCCTGGCTGCGCGTTGCCAGATCGATCACCACCAGGCGATTGTTGGGCTGATCGCTCACGTACAGCCAGCGACCGTCCGGGCTGACCGCGGTGCCGCGCGGCTTCTTGCCCGCGGCGATCTCGGCCACCACCGCGTCGGTCGCGGTGTCGATGATCGACATGGTGCCCGAGCCCTCGTTCGGCACGTAGGCATAGGGGGCCGCGAGCAGCGCCTGCGGCAGCGCGAGCAACAGCGCGCACAGCAAGCGCGCCGGCGCCGGCATCGCGCGGCTACTCTTTTGCACCGGCGGCGCGCAGCGCGTCGATGGATTCACGGTCGCCGTTTTCGAGCGCCATGGCAAGAGCGGTCTTGCCGCGATTGTCGTGCTTGGCAACGTCGGCGCCACGTGACAGCAGCAACTTCACCGTCGCCGCCTTGCCGTATCCCGCGGCCCACATCAGCGCGGTCAACTCGTTGTGGTAGGCGATGTTGACGTCGACGCCGGCGTCGAGCAGGGCGACCAGGCAGTCCGCATGGCCCGTGCCCGCGGCGTAGATGACGGCGGTCTTCATGACCTGGTCGGCCAGCATCGGATCGGCCTTGTGCGCAAGCAGCATGCGCACGATCCCGGCGTGCCCGTTATAGGCGGCGCTCATGAGCGGCGAGACGCCGGAGGCATTCCGGAAATTGACGTCCGCACCGCGCTCGAGCATCAGTTTCACGATCTCGGCATTGCCATTCTTGGCCGCCGTGTTGAGCGGAGTGTCGCCGATGCGATTGCGCGAGTTCGGGTCGGCACCCTGTTGGAGCAGGGCGGCTACCGTGGCTACCCTGCCGGAACGCGCGGCGACCAGCAATTCCCCGTTGACGTTCTGCGGGCTGGCCTGGCCCCAAGCGCTGCCCGCAACCAAAAGCAGCCCGAATACGCCCAATTGTCGGATCCCTAGCATTTTCTACGCTCCAAGCCTACCCGTCAGCCGAAGTGGCCCGAGTATGCCGATTGACCTCTCCTTCGTTGCTTGGCCACGGGTTGCCCGGCCTTTGCTGCGCCGCAAAATAAGCTGTGCCCTTGGCGTAACTGATTTTTTTTTGTGACTTTTGAGTATAGAGTAACAAAAAAAGAAAAATCAAAACAATTTCGTAGCGAACTACCTTCTCGCCTGGCGGCATTCGTGTTCTTGGGCGCGCGCCGGGCATGACAGTGAATTCACGGTGTACATAAACGAAACGAACCCAATACCAGGTACTAGGGAGATGTCAATGTTCAGCGAACGTAAAACGTTCTCGATCAAGGTGACCGTGGCCGTCGCCTTGATGGCGACAGCAGGCGCAGTGAGCGCACAGGAGATTACGCGTCACAAGGCGGGGCAGGGCGCGGCCGCAATCGCGCACATCAATGTAAGTCAAAAGATGCTCAACGGTTCTGACAGGCAGGACAGGAACTGGCTGCAGACCAACGGCGGCTACGCCCAGACGCGCTACTACCCCGGTTCGCAGATCAACACCGGCAACGTGAAGAAACTGAAGCCGGCATTCGTGTTCCAGACCGAGGTGGTGGAATCGATGGAGACGGCGCCGATCGTCGTCGACGGGGTGATGTACGTCACCACTTCCTACGATCACGTGTATGCGCTCGACGCCGTGAGCGGGAAGGAGCTCTGGCACTACAAGCAGAAGCTGGGGCCGATCGCGACCTACTGCTGCGGCCCGAACAACCGCGGGGTGGCGATTTCAGGTGGAGCACTTTTTCTCGGGACGCTCGATGCAAAGCTGGTATCGCTCGACGCCAAGACCGGCAAGGTCCTGTGGGAAACGCAGATCGCCGATCCTGAGAAGGGCTACAGCGAGACGATGGCCCCGACCGTGGTCGACGGCAAGGTGCTGATCGGCACCAACGGCGGCGAGTACGGGATCCGCGGCTTCGTCAAGGCCTACAGCGCGGCCGACGGCACGCTGCTGTGGACTTTCTACACCATCCCCGAGCAGGGGAGCGAGGGCGTGTGGGCGACGAAAGACGCGACTGGCCGCAACCTGCACCGCGACATCGCGGCGGAAAAGGCCGCGTTGGCGATGGCGGAAATGGCGGCGCCGGCGACAGCAGAAAAGCCCGCGTCGGCGACTGTGGACAAGCCTGCGGTACCGAAGGATTTCTACAAAACCCTCGGTGGCGGCGTATGGATGAACCCTTCGGTCGATCTCAAGACCCGCACCATCTACTTCGTCGTGGGCAACCCGTCGCCCGATCTTTACGGCGCGATCCGCCCGGGGGACAACCTGTACACCGATTCGATGGTGGCGGTGGACCTGGACAAAGGAACCTACAAGTGGCACTCCCAGTATGTCCCGCATGACGTGTGGGATCTGGATGCCGTCAGCAACACGATGCTGATCGACGTCAAGAACAAGTCGGGCAAGATGGTTCCGGCCGTGATCCACGGCGGCAAGACCGGCCACGTGTATATCCATGACCGCAAGACCGGCGCGCTGATCCGGTTCTCGCAGGCAATGATCCCGCAGGAGAACATGTGGGTGCTTCCGACCCCGGAGGGCGCGCGCATGCTGCCCGGCGCCAATGGCGGCGTGGAATGGTCGCCGATGGCGTTCAGCCCGAAGACCAGGCTCGTCTACGCGCTCAACCTGCACCAGCCGATGACCTACCACGTCGAGGCTGCCGCTTACCCGGGCGGGAAGCTGTGGCTGGGCGGGGCGTTCAAGACCATTCCGACCGAGAAGCAGTGGGGCCGGGTCGCGGCAGTAAGCGTCGACACCGGCAAGATCGCGTGGAAGCATGACACCGAGCAGCCGCTCATCGGCGGAGGGCTGGTGACGGCCGGCGGCCTGTTCTTCTTCGGCGAGGGCAACGGCAACTTCGACGCGCTCGACGCAAAGACCGGCAAGAAGCTGTGGAGCTTCAATTGCGGCGCCGGCGCCAACGCGATGCCCGTGTCCTACATGGTGAAGGGCAAGCAGTACGTCGCGATGGGCTGTGGCGGCAATACGCAGCTCGACTTCAAGCGCGGCAACAGCGTTTTCGTGTTCGCGCTCTAAGCAAAGCACGGTCGCATAGCGAGGCCGCCTTCGGGCGGCCTCGTTCGTTTTTCGGCAGGAGGATTTGATTTGAAGCTCGGCAAGATATGTTTTTGGGGCGGGCTGCTGCTGGCCCTCGCGACCGGGCGCGCCTACAGTCAGGATATCGACGCCGGGGCGCGCAAGGCGGAAGTCTGCATGCCCTGCCATGGCGTCAATGGCAACTCGACCAACCAGCAGTTTCCGATCCTCGCCGGCCAGACCCTGCGCTACATCTACGTCGAGCTGAAGGACTTCAAGGCCGGGCGGCGCAAGAATCCCTTCATGGATCCGGTCGCGGCCAAGCTCTCGCGCGAAGACATGTTCGACCTGGGGGCGTTCTTTGCCGCCCAGAAGCGAGCCCCGACACCATTCAATTCCGACCCCGTCAAGGCCGCCAAGGGCGAGGCAAAGGCGGACGAGACGCTTTGCACCATGTGCCACCTAGGCGGCTTCATGGGGCAGAACGAGGTTCCGCGGGTTGCCGGGCAGCACTACGAATACATCGTCAAGCAGCTCGAGGACTTCAAGGCCGGCCGGCGCACCAACGATGCCGGCACCATGGCGAGCGTGGCGAAGACTCTGTCCGAAGAAGACATCAAGAATCTTGCGAACTACCTGGCGGGATTGCAGTAGCGGTGCCGCACGCTTGCCTGGCGCGCCGTCGCGAGCGGGCGCAGGCGTTTACGCGCTGGGGCTGATCGGGATGCTGGCGCTCAAGGGCGCCGATGCGCAGCAGCAGAAGGCATCCCCGCTCGAGCAGCCGGAAATCGTCGTCGTGGGTACCAGCCCGGCCGGGGGCACCGGGATCCCCGCGGGACTGTATCCCGGTAACGTTCAGGCCATCTACGCGCGCGACATAGTGCCTGATGCGGCGAACATTTCCGAGATCCTGCAACGGGCATCAGGCAGCGTGAGCATCAGCAACACCCAGGGCAATCCGTTCCAGGCCGACTTGAATTACCGCGGCTACACGGCGTCCCCGGTGCTCGGCACGCCGCAGGGGCTCTCGGTTTACGTCGACGGCATGCGGGTCAACGAGCCCTTCGGCGACGTGGTGTCGTGGGACCTGATCCCGCGCATCGCGATCGCCAATGTCACCATCGTCCCGGGAACCAATCCCGTATACGGGTTGAATACCCTCGGCGGCGCGATCTCGGTCAATACCAAGAGCGGCTTCGCGTTTCCCGGCGCGACCATCGGCCTGGGCGCAGGCTCTTTCGGACGCAAATCTCTCGATGCGCAGTATGGGGGGCACGGCGAGAACACTGACTACTACCTCGCCGCGAGCCTGTACGACGAAAGCGGCTGGGCCCTGTTCAATCCGAGCCGCGTGCGCCAGTTTTTCGGCAAGACCGGATTCCAGGACAGAGACACGGACATCGATCTGTCGGTCCAGTATGCGGACAACAGCCTGGGCGGCAACCAGCTGGTACCCCAATCCATGCTCGCCACTGCGGCGCAAGGCTATACCCATCCCGACGTCACCACCACGCAGAATTTCGTGCTCAACCTGAGCGGCGTGCGAGACCTCAGCGAAACCGACGGCGTGGAGGGAAACGTCTATTACCGGCGCATCTCGCGCGACATCCTCAACTCCAACGTCAACGATCCCGTCGTGCCGGGGTCTTCCGCCCAGGCGGCGAATTGCATGGTCCTGTACGGCGAGGCGTGCGCGCAGAATATCCTCAATCACGAGATTCAGAACGCGTACGGCCTGAATCTGCAGTATACGAATCAGGGACGGTTTCTCGGGCGCCGGCAGTACTTCTCGGCCGGCGTCAATGTCGAGTCCGGCACGGCCACGCTGTCGCAGCTCACCCAGGACGCGGTCGTCGACGCGAGCCGCGCGGTGCTGGGCGTGGCGCCGTTCAGTCCCCGGTCCGCGGTGGATTCCCGGACCCGGCGCTATGCGGTGTACGCGACCGACACGCTGTCGCTCGGCGAACGCTCGAGCCTTACCTTATCGGGCCGGTTCGACCGCGCATCGGTGGGACTGTCGGGAACTTCCGTCGACCAGGCGGGCAACCCCGTGAACCTCGAGGGCGACCATTCCTACTGGCGGTTCGATCCCGCGCTCGGCGGCACTTACGGTCTGTTCCGCAGTACGACGCTGTTCGCCAATTACGCCGAAGGATTCCGCACGCCTTCGGCGATCGAGCTGGCGTGCGCCGATGCGGCGCATCCGTGCGCGGGCGTGCCCAACGCCTTCTCGGCGGACCCGGAGCTGAAGGCCGTGGTGGCAAGGAGCCTCGAGGTCGGTGCGCGCGGTAAATTGGGCCCGGATGCCGCTTGGCGCGTCGCCGTTTTCCACAGCACGCTGTACGACGACATCCTGTTCAACCAGTCGACGGTCAGCACCGGCTACTTCTCGAATGTGGGCAAGACCCGCCGCGTAGGCATCGAGTCGAGCCTGAGCGGCAAGCAATCGCGCTGGGACTACGCCCTGAGCGCGAGCTGGATAAGGGCGACTTACCAGACCCCATTCGAGGTCGCTGATCCCGCCAACCCCGGGTCCGCGTGCCCCGGGCCCGGCTGCATTCCGGTGCAGCCCGGCGACCGCATACCGGGCATCCCGGCCGCGGTCGGAAAGCTGCTTCTGGGCTACCGGGTTTCGCCTCAGACCCGGGTCGAGGTGCAGGTCCAGGCCCAGCGGGCGCAATACGCCCGGGGCGACGAAAACAATCTCACCGTCTACGGCATGATCCCCGGGTATTCAACCGTCAGGCTCGGGCTCACGCGACAGGTCGGCAAGGGGGTCGAGCTCCATGCAGGCGTGACCAACCTGTTCGACCGCCGCTTTGCCACGTTCGGGGCGCTTGCCCGGAACAACGTCGCCGGGGGAGATGCGGAGAACTTCTGGGCCGTCGGCCAGCCGCGCGCCTGGTTCCTTGGACTGCGCGCGCTATTTGAGTGAGCGCATGCGCGGCAACATCCGCCGCAGGGTGGCGTCGCGATCAACGAGCACGTGCTTCAGCACGGCCAGGACGTGAGCGGCGATGAGCGCGACGAACACGTACGAGGTCACGACGTGTGCGCCGCTGAGCGCCGCATAGATCGATTTGTCGTCAGTGCCCCAAGGCGACAGTCTCACGAGACCGAAATACTTGATGCCGTACTTGCTGAAGTTGGATGCGAGGTATCCCGAAAGCGGCATGATGAGCATGCATGCGTACAGTGCAGCGTGAGCCCACCGCGCAAGACGCGTCTCCCACCGTGGCATGGTGTTCGGAAACGCAGGCGCGGGATGTCTGGTGCGCCACCAAAGCAGGACGACTATGACCAGTCCCGCGGTGACTCCGATCGACTTGTGCAAGTTGACGACAATGGAGCGCGCTGGAGTGCCGCGCGGCACGCCATCAAGGTACCAGCCGTGTGCCATCAGGAACAGGATGGCGCCGGCGACGATCCAGTGCAGCGCGATCGTGGTGCGCGTGTAACGGCTGGCCGCGCTTACTTCGGCGTTTCTACCCTGATCTTGATGCTTGAATACCACAGCGCTAGATTCTCTATATCGTCGTCGGTGAGCGGCTTCGCAATCACGCTCATCTGCGGATTCTGCCGCTTGCCGGAGCGAAACGCACGCAGCTGTTCGACCAGGTACTCTTTCTGCTGGCCGCTCAGGTTGGCGGCGCCGGGCAGAACCGCGACGCCGTCCAGGCCGTGGCAGTTCTGGCACAGAGTCTGAACCAGGTGCGGCGCCGCGTCACCCGCGCGCGCCGTTCCGATCAGCGATCCTGACGCCGCTGCCAGCAGCCAGGCCACGAATACAGCTGCTTTCGAATTGCGCATCTTGTCGGCGTCCAAAAAAAAAATGGACCGGGCACAAGGCCCGGCCCATGTTGCTTCCACAGTGGTTACTTGCCTTGATACGAGATGCGGTAGATCGCTCCCGCCTTGTCGTCCGCGACCAGGATCGAGCCGTCGACGTACTGCCTGACGTCGACCGGCCGCCCGAGGTAGACGCCTTCCTCGTTCATCCAGCCTTCGGCGAACGGCTCGGTCTTCGCGGCGTTACCCTTGGCATCGAGGTAAGTCACCATCACCCTGGCGCCCCTGGGCTTGACCGCGTTCCACGAACCGTGCTGCGCGCTGAAGATCGCGCCGCGGTACTTGGCCGGGAACATCTTGCCGGTGTAGAACATCATGCCCAGGTCCGCGGCGTGCGCGATCATCTCCACCTGGGGCTTGACGTACTTCGCCGCGAGTTCCTTCGGGATCGCAGTGTTCTTGTACTCGTCGGTCCTGGTGCTGCCGCCGCCGTACCACGGGAAGCCGTACCAGCCGCCCATATGCAGCTTGCCGTTCGTGGCGGGCACCTTGTTCAGCTCGCCCGGAGGAATTTCGTCCCCCATGCCGTCGACCTGGTTGTCGGTGAACCACAGGCTGTGGTCGCTGGGATTGAAGTCGAGGC
>DAHVFK010000006.1 GCA_027317055.1 Betaproteobacteria bacterium
CCTTGTCGAGCGCGGCGTTGACGAAGCTGCCGGCGTGATACCAGCGCTGCTTCACGCTGCAGTCGACCGGCGAGCGGTTCGAGTGCACGTTGAACACGTTCATGAACACCGACAGCTTGAGCGCGTCGCGCTCGAGCCAGGGGTCGCGCGCCTTTTCCACCGCGACCACGCGCCCGTCGGCGGCCGAGAGCACAGCGCGCGGGTCGTCCGGGAACTTGCGCGGCGGATCGCGGAAGAACTGCAGCACGAACAGCGCCGCGAGCCACAGCGGCGCCGCCCACCAGCCGCCCGCGAGCCAGCCCACCAGCAGCGCGGCAAGCACCGCCGCGGCGAGGAACGGCCAGCCCTCGCGCGCGATCAGCGGATGCGGATAGCCCGCCGCCATCCGTCAGTTCTTTGACTGATCAACCAGGCGGTTCTTGCGGATCCACGGCATCATGTCGCGCAGCTTGGCGCCCACGGTCTCGACCGGGTGCTCCGCGGTCATGCGCCTGCGGCTGAGCAGGGTCGGCGCGCCGGCACGATTCTCGAGCACGAAATCCTTGGCGTACTCGCCCGACTGGATACGCGCCAGCGCTTCGCGCATCGCGTCCTTGACGCGCGCGTCGATGATCTTCGGCCCGGTGACGTACTCGCCGTACTCGGCGTTGTTGGAGATCGAGTAGTTCATGGTGCCGATGCCGCCCTCGTACATCAGGTCGACGATCAGCTTGAGCTCGTGCAGACACTCGAAGTAGGCCATCTCGGGCGCGTAGCCCGCCTCGGTCAGCACCTCGAAGCCGCTCTTCACCAGCTCGACGCAGCCGCCGCACAGCACGGCCTGCTCGCCGAACAGGTCGGTCTCGGTCTCCTCCTTGAACGAGGTCTCGATCACGCCCGCCTTGCCGCCGCCGATCGCCGCGGCGTAGGAAAGCGCCATGTCGCGCGCTTTCCTCGAGGCGTTGCGGTGCACCGCGATCAGCATCGGTACGCCGCCGCCGCCAGCGTAGGTCGAGCGCACGGTGTGCCCCGGCGCCTTGGGCGCCACCATCCACACATCGAGGTCCGCGCGCGGCTGAACCTGGCCGTAGTGCACGTTGAAGCCGTGCGCGAAGGCGAGCGCGCCGCCTTTCCTGATGTTCGGTTCGACCTCGGCCTGGTAGACCGCCGCGATGTGCTCGTCGGGCATCAGCATCATCACGATGTCTGCGCCCTTGACCGCGTCGCCGACCGCCGCGACCTTGAGCCCGGCCTTTTTCGCCTTGTCCCAGGACGCGCCGCCCTTGCGCAGCCCGACCGTGACCTTGACCCCGGAGTCGTGCAGGTTGAGCGCGTGCGCATGGCCCTGCGAGCCGTAGCCGAGAATGGTGACCTTCTTGCCCTTGACGAGCGAGAGGTCGGCGTCCTTGTCGTAGTACACCTTCATAGTCTTCCCCTGGTTTCTAGACCCTCAAAATCCGGTTGCCGCGCCCGATGCCCGAGGCGCCGGTGCGCACTGTCTCCAGGATCGCGCTCTGGTCGAGCGCCTGGATGAACGCATCGAGCTTCCTGCCGTCGCCGGTCAGCTCGATGGTGTATGTATTGTCCGACACGTCGATCACGCGTGCGCGGAAGATGTCGGCCATGCGCTTCATGTCCTCGCGCTCCTTGGCGCCGGCGCGGACCTTGATCAGCATCATCTCGCGCTCGATGTGCTCGGCCTCCGACAGGTCCACCACCTTCACCACCTCGACCAGCTTGTTGAGCTGCTTGGTGATCTGCTCGACCACGTCCTCCGAGCCGGTGGTGACGATGGTCATGCGCGACATCGAAGGGTCTTCGGTCGGCGCCACCGTAAGCGACTCGATGTTGTAGGCGCGGGCGGAGAACAGCCCGGACACGCGCGACAACGCTCCCGCCTCGTTCTCCAGCAGGATGGAGATGATGTGGCGGCTCACAGGTCTTCGGCGAGGATCATTTCCGAGATGCCCTTGCCGCCGGGCACCATCGGGTAGACGTTCTCGGTCTGATCGGTGAGGAAATCCATGAACACCAGCTCGTCCTTGCGCTTGAACGCGTCGCGCAGCGCCGGCTCGACGTCTGCCGGCTTGTCGATCAGCACGCCGCGGTGCCCGTAGCCCTCGGCCAGCTTGACGAAGTCCGGCAGCGCATCCATGTACGACTCCGAATAGCGGTTGCCGTGGAAGAACTGCTGCCACTGGCGCACCATGCCCATGTACTTGTTGTTCAGGTTGACGATCTTGATCGGCAGCCGGTACTGCTTGCAGGTCGACAGCTCCTGCAGGCACATCTGGATGCTCGATTCGCCGGTGACGCAGGCCACCGTCGCGCCGGGGTTCACCAGCTGCACGCCCATCGCCGCCGGCAGGCCGAAGCCCATGGTGCCCAGGCCGCCCGAGTTGATCCATCGGCGCGGCTTCTCGAACTTGTAGAACTGGGCGGCCCACATCTGGTGTTGGCCGACGTCGGAGGTAACGAATGCATCGCCCCGGGTGACCTCGTACAGCTTCTCGATCACGAATTGCGGCTTGATGATCTTCGAGTTGCGGTCGTACTTGAGGCAGTCCCTTGCGCGCCACTCCCCGATCTGCTTCCACCAAGGCGCGATGTCGGGCTTGCCCCCTTCGGCCGAGAGCAGCTTGATCAGGTCCTGCAGCACGTCCGGCACGTGGCCGACGATCGGCACGTCGACCCTGACGCGCTTGGAGATCGACGACGGGTCGATGTCGATGTGGATGATCTTGCGCGGGTTCTGCGCGAAGTGCGCCGGGTTGCCGATCACACGGTCGTCGAACCTGGCGCCGATCGCGAGCAGCACGTCGCAGTTCTGCATCGCCATGTTGGCTTCATAGGTGCCGTGCATGCCGAGCATGCCGAGGAACTGCGGGTCGCTCGCCGGGTAGCCGCCGAGCCCCATCAGGGTGCTGGTGCAGGGGAAGCCGAGCAGCCTGACGATCTCGCCCAGCGGCTTGGCTGCGTCCGACAGGATCACGCCGCCGCCGGTGTAGATCATCGGCCGCTGCGCGCCGAGCAGCAGCTGCGCCGCCTTCCTGACCTGCCCCGGATGGCCCTTGCGCACCGGGTTGTAGGAGCGCATCGCGACCGTCTCGGGATAGGCGAACTCGCAACTCTGCATGGTGACATCCTTCGGGATGTCGACCAGCACCGGCCCGGGGCGCCCGGTCTGGGCCAGGTAGAACGCCTTCTTGATCGTGCCGGCCAGGTCCTTGACGTTCTTGACCAGGAAGTTGTGCTTCACGCACGGACGGGTGATGCCGACCGCGTCGACCTCCTGGAACGCGTCGAGCCCGATCGCCGCCGTCGGCACCTGGCCGGTGAGGATCACCAT
Source organism: Betaproteobacteria bacterium (assembly GCA_027317055.1). Taxonomy (GTDB): domain Bacteria; phylum Pseudomonadota; class Gammaproteobacteria; order Burkholderiales; family SG8-39; genus DAHVFK01. The sequence goes on from DAHVFK010000006.1 coordinate 3,329, forward strand.
CGGGATCGAGTCCATGTAAGCGGTGGCGATTCCGGTCACCGCGTTGGTGACCCCCGGGCCGGAGGTGACCAGGCACACGCCGACCTTGTTCGACGAGCGCGAGTAGTCGTCGGCAGCGTGCGCCGCGCCCTGCTCGTGGCGCACCAGGACGTGCTTGACCTTGTCCTGCTTGAACAGCTCGTCGTAGATGAACAGCACCGCGCCGCCGGGGTAGCCGAAGACGTACTCGACGCCCTCCTCCTGCAGACAGCGCACGACGATCTCGGCGCCGGTAAGTTCGACCCCTTTGACTCGGTCCATGACTTGAATTGCCAAGAAGTGGCGGAAAACCTTAAACAATAAAGACTTGTTGCGATGCGGTCAAGGGAGCGAAACGAGCCTGCAGCAACAGTTTTGGTAACATTCCGCTCGGCAGTACATCGCGCACCCGCGCACGACAAAAGGGCCTACCCTGGCGACTCGCAGCGAGCTTTCGGCGTTCCTCGAGAGTGTCGAGCGGCGAGCCTTCAAGCAGGCCGTGTTTGCGGTGCGCGACGACGAGGCCGCGCTGGATATCGTGCAGGACGCGATGCTGAGGCTGGCCGAGAAGTACGGCGACCGGCCGGCGGAGGAATTGCCGCTGCTGTTCCATCGGATCATGCAGAACGCGATCCGGGACTGGTACCGGCGCCAGAGGGTGCGCTCGCTGTGGACGACGCTGCTGTCGTCGCTGCACCCGGGGCGCGGCGAGGAGGACGAGCGCGATCCGCTCGACACCCTCGAAGTCGAGCAGGGGTCGTACTATGTCGGCGGACCGGGCGAGTTGCTCGAGAGATCTCAAGCCATTGAAATAATTGAACAAGAGATCGCTCGACTACCCGCCCGTCAACGAGAAGCTTTCCTGATGCGTTACTGGGAGGAACTGGACGTGGCTGAGACGGCGATGGCGATGGGATGCTCGGAGGGCAGCGTGAAGACGCACTGCTCCCGGGCCGCGCGTGCGTTGGCGACGGCGCTCAAAGCACGCGGCATCACGCCGTAGCGCAGCAGGCGTCCGGCACACACTGACATGAACGAACCCGAACTCGGCAACAAGATCCGCCACCTGCTCAACCAGGGTGCGCCGCTCGACCCGCGCGCGGCCGAGCGGCTGCGCGCGGCGCGCGAGCTGGCGCTGGCGCGGCGCAAGGCCGAGCCCGCTTCGGCGCTCGCCTGGGCCGGCGGGGTGATCGGGCGCCTGGGCGGCCTGGGCGGGCTGTCGCTGCGCCTGCTGCTGCCGGTGGCGCTGCTCGGCGTCGCGCTGACGACGATCTACGGCTGGCAGCAGAACCAGAAGGTGGCCGAGTTCGCCGACATCGACAGCCAGCTGCTGGCCGACGATCTGCCGATCGACGCCTACCTCGACAAGGGCTTCGACGCTTGGCTCAGGCAGCACGCCGCGCGCTGAGCGCGGGGGCGCGCTGCCTCGCCGCGCTGTGCGGGGCGCTCGCGGTCGCGCTCGCATCGAGCGCGCTGGCCGCACCGCCGCAGAACAAGAACCCGTCCTGGGCCCAGCTCACGCCCCAGCAGCGCGAGATCCTCGCGCCCCTCGCCGGCGAATGGAACAAGCTCGAGCCGGTGCGCAAGAAGAAGTGGCTCGGCGTGGTCAAGCGCTACCCCAAGATGACGCCGATCGGCAAGAAGCGCGTCCAGACGCGCATGCGCAAGTGGGCCGAGCTCACCCCGGCGCAGCGGGAAGAAGCGCGCAAGAAGTACCAGCGCATCGACAAGCTGCCCCCGGCCAAGCGCGAGGCGCTGCGCCAGAGCTGGAAGGAGTACGAATCGCTACCGCCGCAGCAGCGCAAGTGAGCGCGCCGGGAATCCTGCGGCGGCTCGCCGCCATGATCTACGAGGGCACGCTGCTGTTCGGCGTGGCCTTTGTCTCGACCGCGCTGTTCCTGCTCGCCGGCGGCGGCGCCTCCGGGCTCGAGGGCTGGCGCCATCTCGCGCTGCAGCTCTACCTCGGCGCGGTGTTCGCGAGCTACTTTCTGTGGTGCTGGCTGCGCGGCGGACAGACCCTCGCCATGAAGGCCTGGCACATCCGCCTGGTGGCGCCGGGGCGCGAGCGCGTGCCGCCGGGCAAGGCGCTGCTGCGCTTCGCGCTCGCCGTGCTGCTGGTGCCGGGCGGGATCGGAGTGCTGTGGGCCCTGTTCGACCGCGAGCGCCAGTTCCTGCACGACCGCCTCGCGGGGACCCGGCTGATTTCGGTAGCGCGCTAAGGCGCCTCAGCGCCGCGCGTTGCGGTCAGCGCCGCTCTACCCACCACATCATCAGCACGGCCGCCAGGAAAAACGCGGCGCTCGGAATCGCCGCGGCGGCGACCGGCGGCCAGTTCTGCAGCAGGCCGATGTGCGAGAACAGGCTGTTGAGCATGTGGAAGAAGGTGCCGAGCATGATGCCCGAGAACACCTTTATGCCCACCATGCCGGCGCGCGCCTGGATGTAGGCGAAAGGCAGCGCGAGCGCCATCATCACCAGCACGGCGAGCGGATAGAACAGCTTCTTCCACATCGCGATCTCGTAGCGCTCGGTCTTCTGGTTGTTGCCCGCGAGGTGCTCGGTGTACTTGTACAGCTTCCAGACCGACATGCGCTCCGGCGCGACGATCAGCACGTCCAGCATCTCCGGGTTGACGGCCGAGTGCCATTCGACGCTCGGCAGGCGCTCGACGCGCGGGCCCTCGGGCGTGAACTCGGTCTGCGCCACGTCGATCAGCTTCCAGCGCCCGCCGCCAAGGTACTCGCCGCGCGCCGCCGCGCGCGCGAGCTGCAGCCGGTCGTTGCGGTCGAACTGGTAGATGCGCACGTCGGTCAGCGCGCTCGCGCTGCGGGCCTCGCGCACGTTGATGAACGAGCGCTCGTCCTTGAACCAAAGGCCGGTGCGCATTTCCTGCCCGATCAGCGTGCTCATGGCGTGCATGCGCAGCTTCTGCGCCGCCTCCTCCGCCGCAGGCGCGGCCCACTCGCCGACGACGAAGGTCGCGACCACGAACACCAGCCCCACCTTCGCCAGCGCGGTGGCCGCGCCGCGCGGCGACAGGCCGGAGCCGCGCATCACGGTGAACTCCGAGTTGCTCGCCAGATGCGCAAGCACGTAGAGGGTGCCGATCAGCACCACCACCGGGAACAGCTCGTAGGCGTGCGCCGGCACCGACAGCAGCACGAAGATGAACACCTCGCGCAGGTGGTAGTTGCCGCGCCCGAGGTCGCCCAGCTCGTGGATCAGGTCGAAGAAGGCGAACAGCGACAGGAAGCCGAGCAGAACGAAGCCCACTGCGCCGAAGATCTGGCGCGCCAGGTAGCGCTCGAGGGTGCGGGAACGCATCTCGCCTGCCGCCCCTTCAGCGCGGCAGCCGCAGCCGGAACAGCTGCATGCGGCGCGCGAACAGGACCAGCAGCAGAACCAGCATGGCGCCGTGCACCAGCCACCAACCGAGCGAGAAATCGAGCCGCCCGAGCGTGACCCGCGCCTGGCTGACCGACAGCAGGTTCGAGTACACGACATAGGTGAGCAGCGCGAACGCCAGGTTCACCGAGCGGCCGGCGCGCGGATTGACGAAGCTCATCGGAATCGCCAGCAGAACCAGGATCAACGCCGAGAGCGGGATCCCGACGCGCCACACCAGCTCGCCCAGGTTGGCGTCGGTCGGGTTGCGCATCAGCGCCAGGGTCGAGAGGTCCTGATGCGAGGCCGCGGGCTGCGGGTCCTGGCTTGACTTGATCCGCGTCGCGTAGCGCCCGAAGCGCATGACCTGGTAGTCCGCCTCGCCCGGGCTGCCCTCGTAGCGCTGACCGTCCTCGAGCACCAGGAAGCGGTCGCCGTTCGGCGCCGTTTCGGTGCGGCCGGTGCGGCTCATCATCACGCCCTCGCGCTGGTGCTGGACCGAGTTGACGAACACGTTGTTCACCGTGGTCTTGTCGGCGCCGACCGAGTCGACGAAGAACACGCGGTCGTGATCGCCCGATTCGCCGAAGGTGCCGGGGTCGACGCGCGAGACGTCGTCGCGCGCCTCGATGCCGGCGCTGAACCGCTGGGCGAGCTGCGCCGCCCAGGGCGACAGGAACAGCGACGTGGCTGCGATCAGCGCCACCAGCGGCAGGGCGAACTTCAGCACCGGCGCGAGCCACGCCGTCAGCGAAAGGCCGGAATTGAACCAGATCACCATCTCGGAGTCGCGGTAGCTGCGCGTCAGCGTGAGCAGCACGGAGACGAACAGCGTGAGCGACAGCAGCACCGGCAGCGTGCTCACGGAGAAGAACGCCAGGTAGGCGAACACCGCGTCGGAGGGGATCTTGCCGCCGGCGGCGTCGCCAAGCAGCCGGATCAGGCGCGTGGTGAGCGCGATCGAGAACAGGGTCAGGAACACCGCGCTCGCGAGGCTCGCGAATTCCCTGATCAGCGCGCGTTGAAAGATCATCGTCGCTCGAGCGCTCCCTTCGATTCACAGCCGGCTGCAAAACATGCGATCATTTGCGCCGTCCGAAAACGAGGGAGAGTGCGGTGGAATTTAGCATAAAAACCCTTGCGCCCGAGCGTGCCAAGACAGGCTGCCTCGTGCTCGGCGTGTATCCGGACGGGGCCCTGACGCGCGCAGCCCAGCTCGCCGACCGCGCGGCGCGCGGCGCGCTGCGCCGCGCCCTCGCGCTCGGCGACCTGACGGGAAAACCGGGCTCGACGCTGCTGCTGCGCGGGGTGCCGGGGCTCGCGGCGCAGCGCGTGCTGCTGGTCGGCCTGGGCGAGAGCAAGGAGTTCGGCGAGCAGCCCTTGCGCGACGCGGTGCGCGGCGCGGCGAGCGCGCTGCGCGAGCTCGGCGCGAAAGACGCGACCGTCTACCTGGGCGAGCTCAGGGCCGCGCGCCGCAGCCAGGCCTGGGGGCTGCGCCAGCTGGTGCTCGGCCTGCGCGAGGCGTTCTACCGCTTCGACCAGCTCAAGACGCAGAAGAAGCCGCCCGCGCCCGCGCTCGCCGCGGTGACGCTGGCGCAAAGCGAAGGGCCGGTGACGCTGCAGGCGCAGGCGGCGCTGAAAGAAGCGCTCGCCACCGCGGATGGCGCGGCGCTCGCGCGCACCCTGGGCAACCTGCCGCCCAATATCTGCACCCCGTCCTACCTCGCGCAGGAGGCCAAGAAGCTGGCGCGCCAGTACAAGCTCGGGCTGCAGGTGCTCGAGCGGCGCGACATGGAAAAGCTCGGCATGGGCGCCATGCTGTCGGTGACGCGCGGCTCGCACCAGCCGCCCAAGCTGATCGTGCTGCGCTACAACGGCGCGGCCAAGTCCAAGAAGCCGGTGGTGCTGGTCGGCAAGGGCATCACCTTCGACACCGGCGGAATCTCGCTCAAGCCCGCGGCCGAAATGGACGAGATGAAGTACGACATGGCGGGCGCCGCGAGCGTGCTCGGCGCGCTGCGCGCGCTGGCCGGCATGAAGGCGCCGGTGAACGCGATCGCGGTGGTGCCGACCTGCGAGAACATGCCGGGCGGCGGAGCCTCGAGGCCGGGCGACGTGGTGACCACGCTCTCGGGACAGACGGTCGAGATCCTCAACACCGACGCCGAGGGGCGCCTGATCCTGTGCGACGCGCTCACGTACACCGAGCGCATGCAGCCGGAAGTCGTGGTCGACGTCGCGACCCTGACGGGCGCGTGCGTGATCGCGCTCGGGCATGTCGCGACCGGCATGTTCGCCAACGACCAGAAGCTGGCCGACGAGCTGCGCGCCGCGGGCGAGGACGCCTGGGACCGCGTCTGGCAGATGCCGCTGTGGGACGACTACCAGGAGCAGCTTCGCTCCAACTTCGCCGACATGGCGAACATCGGCGGCCGGCCCGCCGGCAGCGTGACCGCGGCCTGCTTCCTGTCGCGCTTCGCCAAGAAGCTGCGCTGGGCGCACCTGGACATCGCCGGCACGGCGTGGAAGAGCGGACGCGAGAAGGGTTCCACCGCGCGCCCGGTGCCGCTGCTGGTGCGCTTCGTGCTGCGGCATGCGGGCGCAAAGTGACCCGCATCGAGTTTTATTTCAATGCCGAAGACAAGCTGCAGGTGGTCTGCCGCCTTGCGGGCAAGGCGCTGGCGCAGAAAAAGCGCCTGCTGATCTACGCGCCCGAGCCGCAAACGGCGCAGCGCCTCGACCGCATGCTGTGGACCTGGCCGCCGACCGGGTTCGTGCCGCACTGCCTGGCGCACGATCCCGAGGCGGCGCAGACGCCGGTCCTGATCGGGACCGACAGCGAAGCGCCGCTGGCCTGCGAGGTGCTGCTCAACCTGTCGCCCGAGGCGCCGCCGCACTTCGAGCGCTTCGAGCGCCTGCTCGAGATCGTGGCGCGAGACGACGAAGAACGCAAGGCCGGGCGCGCGCGCTACCGCTGGTACCGCGACCGCGGCTACCCGATCGGCGACCACGATCTCGCCCGGGAGGCCGCGCGCAGTGAGTGACGACGCGCGCAAGGAGTTCAATCCGCTGGTCCAGCGCGTCGATGCGCTGCTGCGCCGGCACCAGGAAGCGCCGAAGCCGGAGGACGACGTCCCGGTGCTGACCGAGATCATCGACCCCAACGCCGCGCGCCCGGCCCGAGGCGTCGACCGCGCGACGGTCGAGGCGCTGGCCGAGGAGCTGGAGAACGCGGTGCTGCTGCGCCTGGCGCCGGAGCTGGACCGCGTGTTCGAGGAGCGCCTGGCCGGCACCCTGGGCGACATGCTCGAGCAGGTTCTGAACGGCATGCGCGCCGAGCTCGCGGCGAGCGTGCACATGATGGTGCGCGAAGCGATCGCCGTCTCGGTCACGCAGACGCTCGCCGAGTCGCCACAGGATTCCGACTCGAAGTGAAGTAGCCCGATGTCCCTCGACAAGAGCTTTGATCCGGGCGCGGTCGAGCAGCGCTGGTACCGGCGCTGGGAGGACGCCGGCTGGTTCGCCGCCGGCGCCGAGCCGCGCAAGCCGGCCTTCTGCATCCAGCTGCCGCCGCCGAACGTCACCGGCGTGCTGCACATGGGCCACGCCTTCAACCAGACGATCATGGACGCGCTCACGCGCTACCACCGCATGCGCGGCAACAACACGCTGTGGCTGCCCGGCACCGACCACGCTGGAATCGCGACCCAGATCGTGGTCGAGCGCCAGCTCGAGCAGCAGGGCGCGAGCCGTCACGACCTCGGGCGCGAGGGCTTCATCGCCAAGGTGTGGGAGTGGAAGGCGCGCTCGGGCTCGACCATCACCGAGCAGATGCGGCGCATGGGCGACTCCTGCGACTGGAGCCGCGAGTACTTCACCATGGACGAAAAGCTCTCGCGCGTGGTGGTCGAGACCTTCGTGCGGCTGCACGAGCAGGGGCTGATCTACCGCGGCAAGCGGCTGGTGAACTGGGACCCGGTGCTGCTCACCGCCGTGTCGGACCTCGAGGTCGAAAGCGAAGAAGAGGACGGCCAGCTGTGGCACATCCGCTACCCGGGCGACGGCTTCAGCCTGACGGTCGCGACCACCCGGCCCGAAACACTTCTCGGCGACGTCGCGGTGATGGTCCACCCCGAAGACGAGCGCTACCGCGCCTTCGTCGGGCGCGAGGTCGAGCTGCCGCTCACGGGGCGGCGCATCCCGGTGATCGCCGACGAGTACGTCGAGCGCGAGTTCGGCACCGGCTGCGTCAAGGTCACCCCGGCGCACGACTTCAACGACTGGCAGGTCGGCCTGCGCCACGGCCTGCCGCAGATCCCGGTGCTGACGCTGGACGCGCGCATCAACGACAACGGGCCCGAGAAGTACCGCGGCCTGGACCGGTACGAGGCGCGCAAGCGCATCGTGCACGACCTCAAGTCGGCCGGCCTGCTCGATTCGGTCAAGCCGCACCGTATGGTGGTGCCGCGCTGCGGCCGCACCGGCGCCGCGGTCGAGCCGATGCTGACCGACCAGTGGTTTGTCGCCATGTCCAAGCCCGGTGCGGAGGGCAAGTCGATCGCCCAGCGCGCGATCGACGTGGTGCAGCAGGGCGAAGTGAAGTTCTACCCCGAGAGCTGGCTCAGCACCTACTACCAGTGGATGAACAACATCCAGGACTGGTGCATCTCACGCCAGCTGTGGTGGGGCCACCAGATCCCGGCCTGGTACGACGACGACGGGAAGATCTATGTCGCGAGGAGCCACGAAGATGCATTGAAACAATCTTCGGGAAAACCTCTCGAGCGCGATCCCGATGTGCTCGACACCTGGTTCTCCTCGGCGTTGGTGTGTCACTCGACGCTCGGCTGGCCAGAGCCGCAGGGCGCGGACAAGCTTGCCTACGAGCTCTACCTGCCCTCCTCGGTGCTGGTGACGGGCTACGAGATCATCTTCTTCTGGGTCGCGCGCATGATCATGATGACGACCTGGTTCACCGGCCGGGTGCCGTTCCGCGACGTCTACATCCACGGCATCGTGCGCGACCACGAAGGCAAGAAGATGTCGAAGTCCGAAGGCAACACGATCGACCCGGTCGACCTGATCGACGGCATCGGCCTCGACGCGCTGCTCGAGAAGCGCACCACCGGGCTGCGCAAGCCCGAGGACGCGCCGAACATCCGCGCCCGCACCAAGAAAGAATTTCCCGACGGCATCCCGGCCTTCGGCGCCGACGCCCTGCGCTTCACCATGGCCGCCTACGCGACCCTGGGGCGCAACGTCAACTTCGACTTCAAGCGCTGCGAGGGCTACCGCAACTTCTGCAACAAGCTGTGGAACGCGACCCGCTTCGTGCTGATGAACACCGAGGACAAGGACTGCGGCCAGGACGACGCAGCGCCCGTGACGCTCGGCTTCGTCGACCGCTGGATCGTCAGCCAGCTGCAGCGCACCGAGGCGGAGGTGGAAAAGGGCTTCGCCGAGTACCGCCTGGACAACGTCGCCAACGCGGTCTACCGCTTCGTGTGGGACGAGTACTGCGACTGGTACCTGGAGCTGGCCAAAGTGCAGCTGCAGTCGAGCGACGAGCGCGCGCAGCGCGGCACGCGGCGCACGCTGGTGCGCGTGCTCGAAGCGGTGCTGCGCCTGGCGCACCCGGTGATCCCGTTCATCACCGAAGAGCTGTGGCAGAAGATCGCGCCGCTGGCCGGCAAGACGGGTGAGTCGGTGATGCTCGCGCCCTACCCTGCGCCCAAAAGCGAGAAGATCGACCCCGCCGCCGAGCGCGAGATGGCGCTGCTGAAGCAGATGATCGACGCCTGCCGCAACTTGCGCGGCGAAATGGCCATCTCGCCGCAGCAGCGCGTGCCGCTGTACGTGGTGGGCGATCGCGCCGCGATCGAGCGCATCGCGCCCTACGCGCAGATACTGGCCCGGCTCGAATCGGTCAGCGCGGTGGACGAATTGCCGCAGGCCGACGCGCCGGTCGCGGTCGTGGGCGAGCTCAGGCTCATGCTGCACGTCGAAGTCGACCTGGCGGCCGAGCGCGAGCGGCTGGGCAAGGAAGTCGCCAGGCTCGAGGGCGAGATCGCCAAGGCGCACGGCAAGCTCGGCAACGCCTCGTTCGTCGAGCGGGCGCCGGAAAAGATCGTGGCGCAGGAGCGCGAGCGCCTGGCCGGCTTCGAGGCGACGCTCGGCAAGCTGCGCGAGCAGCTCGGCAAGCTCTCCACGCGCGCCTAGGCGCGCCCCGCAAGTGGCCCTGCCGCAAAGCCTGCGCGCGTTTCGGCACCGGAACTACCGGCTCTACTTCTTCGGCCAGGGCACCTCGCAGATCGGCACCTGGATGCAGCTGATCGCAACCAGCTGGCTGATCTACCGGCTGTCGGGTTCGGCCTTCCTGCTTGGGCTGGCGGCCTTCGCGCTGCAGATCTCGTTCCTCGTGCTGGCGCCGGTGGCCGGGGTGCTGGTCGACCGCATGGTCAAGCGCAAGGTGCTGTATGCGACGCAGGGCACGGCGCTGGCGCAGTCGCTGGTGATGTTGGCGCTGGTCGCGAGCGGGCGCATCGAGCCCTGGCACCTGGTGACGGGCAACCTCGTGCTCGGCGTGGTGAACGCCTTCGACAGCCCGGCGCGCCAATCCTTCCTGGTCGAGCTGGTGGGCGGCAGGGAGGACCTGCCGAACGCGATCGCGCTCAGCTCCGCGCTGATGAACGGCGCGCGCTTCGTCGGGCCGATGATCGGCGGGGCCGTGATCGCCTCGGCCGGCGTCGCCTGGGGCTTCGGCCTGAACAGCATCTCCTACCTCGCGGTGCTGGGCGCGCTGGCGGCGATGCGCACCCCACGGCGTGCGCCCGAGCGCGGCGCCGGCGGCTGGGCGGGCGAGCTGCTGGCGGGCGTTCGCTACGCCTACGGCTTCCTGCCCACGCGCAGCGCGCTGCTGCTGCTCGCCGCGGTGAGCTTCTTCGTTCAGCCCTACCAGTCGCTCATGCCGTGGTTCGCCAAGGAGGCGTTCCACGGCAACTCGGCCACGCTCGGCATGCTGATCGGCGCCGGCGGCTTCGGCGCGGTCTCGGGCATGATCTACCTCGCCACGCTCAGCACGATCCGCGGCCTGCTGCGGCGGCTGCCGCTCTCCGCCGCGACCGCGGGGCTCGCCCTGACGTGCTTCACGTTCACCCACGAGCTGTGGCTCGCGCTGCCTCTGATCTACCTGACCGGGATGGGGATCATGCTCACCGCGGCCTCGACCAACACGGTGCTGCAGACCATCGTCGAGGACCGCCTGCGCGCGCGCGTGGCCGCGCTGTACATCATGGCCTTCCTCGGCATGAGCCCGCTCGGCGCCCTGCTGGCCGGAACGCTGTCGCACTACATCAGCCCGCCGCTGACGCTCGCGCTGGGCGGGCTGCGTGCAGCCCTCGCGGCGGCGGCCTATGCCTCCAAGCTGCCGGCAATCCGCAGGGAGATCCGCCCGCTGTACCAGCGCCTGGGCATCATCCCGCCGCCGGAGACCGGCTAGCCGATCACCATGCGAAGCCCTCGCACAGCCGGGGCAGCAGCGCGGCGAGCTCGGCGCGCTCGAAGAAGCGGTCCGCGCGCGCCAGCCGCGCCGCGTCGCGCGCCGCGGCGTCGCCGCCGAGGCAGAAGATCGGGATGTTGAGCAGCATCTCGCTGCGGATCTCGCGCACGGTCTCGACCGGATCGGAGCCGTCGCCCGGCTCCAGATCGAGCAGCGCGAAGCGGTGCAGCAGCACGTCCTGGAACTCGCCCACGTCCGATGCGCTTGCCGCGTAGCTCGCCTGCCAGCCTTCGGGCAGCGAGCGCGCGACGTCCTCGCGCAGCGCGGCGTCGTGGGAGAAGACGATCAGCCTGCGCGCCAGGCGCTCGGCGACGGACGGCACGGCTAGACCCTCGTCAGGACGCGGCGCGCGTTGAGCCGCACCTCGCGCCGCGCGCGGCCCTGTTCGATCGGCTCTGAAAGCTCGGCGCGCGCCTCCGCGATGCTCTCCTGCTCGGCCGCCGATGGCCAGGCGTTCTCGAAGCGCCAGCCGTGCTGCGCGCCGATGCGCGAGCGGAACACCTCCTCCAGCTCGCGCTCGGCCGGCAGCGCGCCGTGGTCGGCCCACTCGGTCATCGCGAGCGACAGCCCGTCGCGCAGCCAGCCGCGGAAGTCGGGCGACGGGCCCGCCACGCTCCGGGCGAAGGCCTCGGCCGGAAAGCGCAGCAGGAAGCTCGAGGCCACCACCGCGCATTCGCCGATGGTGGCCGCGCCGCTGCCGGCGATCTTGCGCCCGTGCAGCCAGATGTCCTGCTCGTTGAGGTAGGCGGGCAGCCCGAACTGGCGGTAGGTCGCCACCGCCGGCGCGAGCGCCCAGGAAAACCAGCGCGCCGGGCGTCCCGGCGCCAGCCGCTTAGGCGCGATCAGCACGAACACGTACTGCGACTCGTCTACCCACACCAGGCCGCCGCCGAGCGGCCTGCGCACCACCGGCACGTTCACGCCCGGGTCGAGCTCGGCCCGCCCCTGGCTCTGGCCGAGGCACAGGTGCGTCCTGGCCTGGGCCCAGACCACGATCGGCGCCGCGTCCGCGCCTTGCGCGGCGGCGAGCCCGCTGTAGGCCGCGTGCAGCTCGAGCGGCTCGACCAGCCCGAGACGGATCCAGCGCGCGACCGGCCCGGCCATCAGCCGCCGTCCTTCGGACGGAAAAACTTACCTAGGTAGAAATCGCGCCGCGCGAGCGCATCGAGCTCCTTCGCGCGCGCCTCGAAGCCCTCGCGCAGGATCTCGGCCAGCCGCTCGCCCTGCTCCGCGTCGAGGATGTGGATGCGACCCAGCAGCTCGACGTCGAACTCGAGCATCTCGCCCGCCAGCGCCTCGGGGCGCTCAAGGTGGAGCAACCACGCCTTGCAGTCCGGATCCTCGGGGTCGAGCGGCGAGAGCACGACCTTGCCCAGCCAGGCCAGCCGCGCCGCCTGGTTGAACTGGCTGATATCGAGCTTCTTGCCGAGCTTGTACTTGCGCAGCTCGTTCTTGAGCGCGCCAATGTCGGCAATGTCGATCGACTTCATCGGGCTAGGTTAGCAGAAAAGAAAAGGGCCGGATCGCTCCGGCCCTTCTCGTACGCCACCTGGGCGGCGGATGCTACATCTTGATGCCGTAGGCGATGCCGAACGAATCCTGGTACATGTGCAGGTTGGCGTTTCCGCCACCGTAGGGCACCATTGGAATCGAATTGACGCCGTCGATCTGCTTCTTGAACGCGTGCATGTAGGCGAGCGTCAGCTCGTTGCCGTTGCTGAGCGTCCAGGTCGCGCCGAGCGTCAGGTGCTGCTCGACCACGCCCGGGGCGAGGATGTTGAAGAACGTCTGGCTCTGCGGAATCGGCTGCCGCAAGGTGTTGAAGCCCGCGCGCAGCACCAGGTCGTCGCGGTATTGGTAGCTGGCGCCGAGCTTGAGCACCGTCACGTCGCGCCAGCCGAAACCCGCGCCGTTGTTCGCCCCCAGCATGCACTTGCCCTGGAACAGGCAGTCGACCGGGTTGCCGACCGCAGCGATCTTCGAGTAGTTGATCTGCTCGACGTCGGCGGCAAGCGTCAGGCGCGGCGTGGTCTTGAGCGCGATGCCGATGCCGTAGTTCTCCGGAATGTCGAACTCGCCCTGGTTGGCGAACAGGCCCTTGTACTTGTCGAGCTTGCCCATCTTGGTCTTGCTCTGATACGTCGCGCCGAGCGTGACGGTGGGCGAGATCTGGCCGGTCCAGCCGATGCGCACGCCCCAACCGGTCGAGGAGTCGTGGCCATTGTTGGTGACGTTGCTGGGACTCGAGGACACCGTCTTGAACCCTTCCAGGCCGTTGGCCGAGAAGCGCTGGTAGGCGAAGTTGAGCGACACGCCGACCGAGTTCGAGTCGCTCAGCTTGTAGGCCGCGGTCGGTGCGATGAACAACTGCATCAGGTCGACGCCCCCGGGGTTCGTTCCGCCGTAGGCCGCGAACGGCGACTGCTTGTAGTCGGTGTTCATGCCGCCGTTGCCGTACACTGCGACGCCGACCGTCAGCTTCGGGTCGATCGTCCTGCTGTAACCGAACTCGGGGATGACGAAGCTCGACGAGTCGTTACCGTTGTAGCTGCCGTTGGCAGGCGCGTTACCGCTGCCCTGGATCTGGGCTCCGCGCACCGGGCGAAAGATCGCCGCGCCGATGTCGATCCGGTCGCCCACCATGGTCAGACCCGCGGGGTTGGTCGCAGGCGCGAGCGCGTCCTGCGGCAGCGCGATGCCGACGCCGCCCATGCCGATGGACTTCATGCCGTAGCCGTGCGCGAAGTAGCCGTCGGTCGCAAGCGCCGCTCCCGGCGCGAGGGCCGCTGCGATGGCGGCGCTGATCAGTGCTTTCCTCACTTTCGTCTCCTCCTCTAGTTTTTGACCTCGTGCTAGATGAACAAACTGACGTCGGCGTCCTTGGCGATGCCGAGGAAGGTCGCCGCGCCGCAGTATTCCTTCACCTCGGGAATGAAATCGTCGTGCGTGAAGCCGAACATGTCGACCGTCATCTCGCAGCCGATGAGGTTTGCGCCTGCCTCGAGCGTCAGGCTGCGCAGGTCCGCAATGCCGGCGATGCCCTTATTCTTCATGGTCTGCTTCATGAGCGTGGTGGCGACGTTCTCGAAGCCGGGGATCGCCGCCTGCACGACGTTCGGAATGTTCCAGTTGATGTGCTTGAACCAGTCCGGACCGAACGGCATCTTCATCGGCATGCCCGGGTTGCCGAGCGGCGAGATCTTGAGGTCCGAGATATCCTTGCGCAGCAGCTGCAGCCCGTAGAAGGTGAAGAAGATGTCGACCTTCCAGCCGAGCGCGGCGGCGGTCGACGCGAGGATGAACGGCGGGTAGGCCCAGTCGAGCGTGCCCTTGGTGGCGATGATCGACATCGCCGGGGTGTGTGTCTCGGCGCGCTTGGCGAGCGCTTCCTCGAGTTTCTGCGGCAGCATCTCGTCGATGCGGCGCTTGATCAGGTCGTCGATCAGCGCGGTGTTGGGGGCGGCTTCCATGACAGTCTTCTCCAGTAAATCAGTGTTTAATCAAATACTGTTCTACGCGGGGGTGAAACTCCATTCGGCTCTACTTATGCTGCGATAGCACGAAGTTGATGCGGGTTCCCTAGCGTCCGACCTTGACCGGCTTGCCGTCCATCTGGCGCCGGATCGCCGCCAGGTCGCGCTTGGCCGGGGCGAAAGGAAACGACAGGATATCGGTCGGGCTCGAGTCGCCGTAGGGGCGGTTGCAGGCCGACACCTCGTCGTTCTTGCCCGGGCAGCCCGAGGTGCGGAACGGCGTGCCGGCCGCGATTTCGTGCTCGAGGACTTCCTTCGCGACCCCGAAGTCCACCACCCGCCCGGACTCGTCGAAGGCCATGTCGTCGACCCGCTTGGCGCGGTAGTCGATCAGGAAGCGCGCCAGCTGCACCCGGCGCCACTGGCCTTTGTCGACCGCGGGCCAGTCTTCCATCAGCGAGCCACGCTCGGGGAAGAAGGCGAACATGTGATTGTGCCCGCCCAGGTCGCGGATCTTCTGCGCCACCTCGAGGATCTCGCGCTCGGTCTCTCCCATGCCGCAGATCAGGTGGGCGCCGAACTTCTCCGCGCCGTAGATCTCGGCCGCCCATTCGATCGCCTGCCAGTATTTGTCGTAGTGGTGCGGGCTGTCGACCCCGCGCCCGCGCGTGCGATCGAAGATCGCCGGGGTCACCGCGTCGAGCGCGACAGTGAAAATGTCGGCACCGAGCCCTCGCATTCGAATCAAATCGTCTTTATCCAAGGTGGTGGGATTGGACAGTATCGAAACCGGTACCGCCGGCACCTCGCGCGTCCACCGCTCCAGCAGCACGAAAGTGTCGTCGTTCGAGTTCGGGTGAGTGATCATCGAAATGCACATGCGCTCGAAGCGGCCCTTGTCCGAGCCTGCCTTGACGCGCTCGATCACCTCGTCGTAGCGCGCGGTGGGCCAGTCGACGCGGATGAAGTTGCGGTCGGCGTAGTCGCGCGCCTCCTCGCGGTGGCGCGCCAGCCCGCAGTAGGCGCAGTTGGCGCGGCAGCCCTCGGGATAGGTCACCAGCAGGTTGAGGCAGTGGGTGCACGAGGTGCGGTGCATCTTGCCCGCCACCAGCCCGAGCGTGATCGCCGCCGCGGTGCTCATCTGCACGTACTCCGGCGAGCGCATCTGCGGCGTCTTGACGTGATAGTTGGGGCGGTAGAACTGCACCGGTTGCGTGGTCTGCGTCGTGCTCATGAGCAATACTCCGGAAAGGCGATCCAGCCTGCGCG
This sequence comes from Betaproteobacteria bacterium, assembly GCA_027317055.1. Lineage (GTDB taxonomy): Bacteria > Pseudomonadota > Gammaproteobacteria > Burkholderiales > SG8-39 > DAHVFK01. The sequence goes on from DAHVFK010000006.1 coordinate 19,031, forward strand.
GTGCGCGGCATCGTCCATTGCGTGCTCGGTGTTCCATATCCCGGCCATGCGGCGGCGCGCGGCGAGCGCGCGCTCCAGCGCCGGGCCGAACTCCTCGCGCAGCTCGTGTTCGTACTCGGCGAGGGCCGCGTCGTCGCCGCCGGCGGCGCGCGCGGCGGCCACGCCGGCGCGCTCGCCCGAGGTGACCGCGGGCGCAATGCCCGCACCGGTGATCGGGTGCGTCAGCCCGGCCGCGTCGCCCGCGAACAGGGCGCGCCCGACGACGATGCGCTCGCGTAGCCCGCCGACCGGGATCGGCCCGCCGGTGCGCAGCAGCACTTCCGTCCCGACCCGCCCCTCGCGCGCGAGCGTCGCGTGCAGCTCATCCAGCGGCGCCTTCATGTCGTCCTCGAGCGCCGGGTCCAAGCCGAGCCCGAGGTTGGCGACTCCGCCCTTGGGAAACAGCCAGGCGTAGCCGCCCGGATAGCGCGCCGAGAGCCAGATATCGGTGTCGCGCTGCACTTTGAGCAGCGGCACGGTGTACTGGCGCGTGGTGACCACCGGCAGGCGCGCGAGGCCCATGCAGGCGGCGGCCTGCGACAGCGGCCCATCGGCCGCGACCAGCGCGCCGTAGCGCACCTCGCGCAGCCCGCCCGCCGTGCTGACGCGCACGCAGCGCGCATCTGTATCGACCGCGCGCAGCGCGGCGTCGGTCCACAGCCCCGCGCCGGCCGCTTCGGCCGTGCGCGCGAGCGCCTGGTCGAAGCGGTCGCGGCGGATCATCAGGCCGCCGAACGCGCGCTCGGCGCGCGCGCCCGAAGGCAGGATCGTCGCCATGCCGGCGATCGGCTGCGCGCGCACCTCGGCGCCGGCGTAGCTCGACAGCGGCAGCGGGATGAACTCGGCGCACTGCACCGGCAGGCCGACCACCTTCTTGCGCTCGACCGCGAGCACGCTACAACCGGCGCGCGCGGCGGCCGCGGCCGCGCTCGAGCCCGCCGGCCCGAGGCCGATCACGAGCACGTCGCAGGCTCTCACGCCCAGCTCACGCGGCGACCACGGGAATGCGCGAAATGCGCGAGGCGGCGCGCTTTTCCGCCTCGACCATGAGGCGCGGGTCGATGCGCGCGGCGGCGGGGTCCTCGAGCGCGAGCACCTCCTCGCCGATCGCGATCGAGCAGCAGGCGGGCGTCACCTTGACCTCGCGCCCCAGCTCGAGCGCGAGCTCGACGCTGCCGTCGGCCGGGTGCGCGATGCCTTCCAGCCCGGCCATCACCGCGTAGGCGTCGATTTCCATCTTGGCGCGGCCCGCGGGGCGCGCGCAGCCCAGCAGCAGCGGCAACTCGGGCAGCGCCGCGCGCGCATCGAGGAAGAAGCGCCCCACCTCGCGCGACGACGGGGTCGCGAACGGGCGCCCGGCCGGGGCGTAGAACGGCATCACCACCACCAGCACCAGCGCCGAGGGGCGGTGGCGCGCGATCATCTCGAGCGCGCGCCATTCGCCGAGCATCCTGCCGTAATGCAGCCCGAGCACGATGTGCGGTACGACCTTGAGGGGCGTGGCCACCAGCGCCTCGAGCGAGCGCTCGAAGTCATCCACCGGGCGGCGCAGGTGGTAGACCTGCGACACCGTGTCCTGCGCGCCGATGATATCGAGCATCGCCGCGTCGACTCCGGCCGCCGCGATCTCGCGCGCCAGCGCGCCGTCGACCAGCGCGGTATGCATCGCGATGCGGAACTCCGGAAACGCGTCCTTGATCCGCCGCACGGTCGGCAGGAACGGCCCGTACTCGACCTCGTCGCGGTGGTTCGAGCCGCCGGTGAGCAGCATTCCCTTCGCGCCCTGCGCGACCTGCTCGTTCACCGTCCGCCACAGCGCCTCGGGCGTGGTCGCAGCGAGCATCGGCTCGAGGATCTTGGCCTTGCAGTGGTCGCACTGCAGCTTGCACTCGCCGCCGGTGATCGACACCGCCGGCCAGGCGCTCTTGCCGCAGGCCGAAATCTCGCTCGAAGCGTAGGCCTTGAAGGTCGGGGTATAGAAGTTAATCGGCCTTCCCGCCCCCCCGGCGCGCGCGAAACGGGCGACAAGATCCTGGTCCAGATTTGCGGGTTCGAGGGCTTCGATCCCCGCTGCGATATCGGTCCAGCGCACGCTCAGGTGCAGCCCGCGAAACCGTCGGCCGTCATCTTGGCCTCGAACGCGGCGCTCGCCGCCGCACCGGTCACCAGCGTGGCCGCGTCGGCGTCCCAGTTGGACGGCTTGAGCTTGACCAGCCAGCCGTTGCCGTAGGGGTCGGCGTTGATGCTCTTCGGATTCGCCGTCACCGCATCGTTTATCGCCGCGACCTCGCCCGAGACCGGCGTCTTGACCGGCCCGACCCACTTGCCGGATTCGATCGTGGCGGCGGACTTGTTCAACTCGACCGAGCGGCCGACCTTCTTCGGCGTGTAGGCGACCACCTCGCCGGCGAGCGCGCAGGCGTAGGCGGTCATGCCGATGGTGACGGTGCCGTCGGCCTCCTTGCGCACCCAGACGTTGTTCTCCACGCCGTAGTACAGCTCATCGGGCAGGTTGCAGTTCTTGACCGAGGCCATCGCTTGCTCCTTGTCTAGAAAAACAGCACTTTGTCGCAGGAAAGTATCATGTCCGCGAGCACGCCGCCGCTCGACACCTCGTCGACCTCGGCGATCAGGTCGACCGGCTCGATGTCGTAGCCCGGCAGTGCCGGCCGGCAGGCGTGGAACTTGACCCCCGCCGCTTTCGCGTCGCGCATGAATTCGATAATTCTTTTCCCGCCGTCCATCGCCGTCAAGCTTTCGGCGACGCCGTTCTGCACCAGGCGCACGCCGTCCATGGTGAAGAAGATCGTCACCTCGGCGTCCATCGACGCGAGCAGCGCTCCGAGGTAGAACGGCGTCGCGCAGCGTCCGCGCGTCGCCGGGCCGCTGGTCATGACGATGACCACCGACTTTTCTTCGTTGTCGAGATATTTCTCCTGGCTCACGCGCGCTTGCACTCCATTTTGTCGGTCCTGCAACGCTCGCAGAAGCCCGCTTCGGCCGCGGCTCCGGTGACCAGGCCGGCGAGCGCCTGCTCGAGCGGTACCGAGGGTCGCACGCGCGCGATCCATTCGGCGTAGGGGTCGCGATTGATTCGCAGCGGGTCGTCCAGCACCGCCTCGTTGGCCGCCTCGATCACGCAGTCGAAAGGGTTCGGCACCGGGCCGGCCCACTTGCCGGTCTCCACCGTCGCCACCGGCTTGCCGCACGGGCGCAGGCTGCCGGGGCGGCGCACGCGCACATGCATGATCTTGCCCGCCCGGGTCTGCGAAATGTCCGTCATGCCGATGCTGACCGCCCCGCCCTGCTCGACGCGCGCCCAGATCTGGAATTCCGCGTCGTAGTACAGCTCGGGGCGCACCTCGCAGCCGTTGCAGGTCGCCATTCGCTAGATTATGCCTTTCTCCGCCAGAAGGTCGATCGAGTCGCTGACGTTCTCGTGGATCGCGACCTTGCGCGCCGAGAGCCCGAGCGCCAGCCCAAGCAGCTGGGTGAAGTACAGCACTTTGACCTTGGTCTTGATGCCGAACTTGAGCTCGGCGCGCACCTGGTGCATCTCGAGGCCCGAGTGGCAGGTGGGGCACTCGGTCGCGATCACCTCGGCACCGCAGTCCTCCGCGGCCTGAAGGAGGTTGAGCACCAGCTGGGTCGAGGTGTCGGAATCCGACAGGGTGTGCGCCCCACCGCAGCACGCCGTCTTGAGCGGGAAATCGACGTTGACCGCGCCGGCCGCGGCCAGCAGGTCGTCCATGAAGTGCGGCTTGTAGCTCGATTCCGAGCCCGGACCCTGGTCCTTCTCGGGGAAGATCTGGCGCGGCCGGGTATACATGCAGCCGTAGTAGTTCGCGATCTTGACGCCCTTGAGCGAGTTCTTCAGACGCTGCTTGATGCCTTCCGGGCCGAGTTCCTCCATCAGCCACTCGAGCAGGTGCACGGTGCGCACGTCGCCCTTGTAGACCGGGTCGTCGGCCTTGTGCGCCAGGTCCTGCACCGTCTGCATCGTCTCGGCCGAGGTGGCGCACTCGTACTCGGCCTTCTTCAGGTTGTGGTAGCAGCCGTTGCACGGCGCCATCACGGTGTCGAAGCCCATCTTCTCCGAGGCGATCGCGAGGTTGCGCGCCGACATGTAGGTCTGCAGCATCGGATGGACGTTCTTCACTTCCATCGCGCCGCAGCAGTTCCAGTCCGAGAGGTCCTGCATCTTCAGCCCGAGCTTGTCGACCAGCGCCCGGGTCGAGCGGTCGTAGGGCCCGCCGGAGCCTTCCAGCGCGCAGCCCGGGTAGTACGCCACCTTAGCCATGTTTCTGTTCCTCGAGATATGTCTGCAGCACCGTGCCGGTCTTGCCCCAGCCGCGCGTGCGCGGCTTGAACAGCATCATCCAGCCCATCTTGAGCGGACCGGTGATCGGCAGCCGGGCGATGAACTTGCCAAGCTTGCCGTCGCGCAGCAGCGGCAGGTTGTTCATGCGCGCGACGAACACGCCGAGCCAGCCCTTTTTCACCAGCTCGACGATGTCGACCCCGGTCTTTCTGAAGAAATTGAACATCACCTCGGAGTCCTCGATGCGGCCGCGCTCGAGGCACTGGCGAGTGAACTCCTGATCGAACTGGGTCGACTGCGACACCGGGACGTGGCCCTCCGCCTCGAGCCAGTGCTGCAGCGCCTTCATCACCCCTTCGGGCTTGACGTCCTTGGGGCAGCTGTTGGTGCACTTGTTGCAGGACACGCACTGCCAGATGATGTCCTTGTCCTTCACGATCTCCGACTGCAGGCCGAGGTTGGTGCAGTAGATCCAGTAGCGCGGATTGAAGTCGGTGTTGATCGCGTACATGGTGCAGGAGTTGGTGCACGAGCCGCACTGCCAGCAGCGGTGCACGTTTTCCCCGCCGGGCAGCGCCTTGATCTTCTTCTGGAACTCCGGATCGTAGTCCGCGACCGTGCGCGGCAGGATCATCGTGTTCCAGTGGCCGGACACGTCCACGCCCTCGATCACCAGCTTCTCGGCGGACAGGACCTGGTTCGGGTCGATGAGCGATTTCTCGTGGATCGGCATGCGTGTTCCCTAGTGAATCGTCGCGGCGGATTTGCGCACCCGCGGGGGGCCGCCCGCGGCGTCCAGGCCGAGCAGCTTGCGCAGCTGCTCCTCCGGCGTGCTGGCGCGGGTGAAGTCGGAGCCGAGCACGCCGCCGGTCATGGCGCGGAAATAGGTGACGTAGGCCATCGCCAGCACCAGGTCGGCGAGCCAGTGCTGGTCGCGCCAGATGCCTTGCTCGGCAATGCGCTCGAAGAGCCAGGCGCGCGCCGCGGCGTGATCGACGTCGACTGCGTGCTCCTCGCGCATCAGCTCGCGCAGTGCGCCACTCGCGCTGGAGGCGTCCCACACCCAGCGCGTCATCAGCGGGTGCCGCGCGGGATCGGCGAAGTGCAGCAGCTCGGCGGCGAAGTCGTGCGCCGCGCCGCGCAGCTTGCGGCGCGGCGCACGCTCCTCGGGCATGGGCAGCGCGTCGCTGAAGGCGCCGATCGTGGCCTCGCCGCGAAGCAGCTGCGCCGCGCGCGCGGCGAATCCCTCGGCGCCGAGCGCCTCGATGGCCGGATAGAGCTTCCTCCGCGCGGTGAACACGGTGCCGAGCAGCTTCTCCACGCCTGCAAGGTCGAGCTGCGCGGGTGCCGCGAGCGCGGCGGCAAACAGGCGGTGCTTGGTCTCGAGCGCATCGACGTAGGCCTGCAGGCCCGCCCCCGCGTCGGCGAGCGCGACGAATTCGGAGAAATGCATCGCGAAGCGCTGGGCGTCAAGCTGCTGCATCGCGCGCCCGGGGCTCAGGCGGCCTTGCGCGCGCGCGCCTCGAGGTCGCCGACCGCGCGCATCGCCATCGCCAGCCCGTGCGAAACGCAGGTGTCGATGTCCTCGGGCCCGAGCGCCGAGCCGCCGACGTAGATCCCGGGCCGGGTGGAAGCGAACGAGCTGGTGTAGTGCTCGCCGCGATCGACGAAGCCGTGGTGCTCGAGCCCGACGCCGAACACCTTGGCGATCTCGGGATTGTCCTCGTTCGGGTCCATGCCGATGGCGTGCACCACCAGGTCGAACGGGATCACGATCGGGCGCTTGACCAGCGTGTCCTCGCCCTTGACCAGCAGCCTCTTGCCGTCGGGGGCGATGGTGACCTCGGCGATGCGCGCCTTGACGAACTTGGTGCCGAACTCCTCCTGCGACTTCCAGTAGAACTTGTCCTCGTACAGGCCGAAGGTGCGGATGTCCATGTAGTAGATATACACGTCCGTCTTCGGCGACAACTCCTTGATCTCCATCGCCTGATTGGTCGCCACCGTGCAGCAGATCTTGGAGCACCACTCGCGCCCGATCTGGCGATCGCGCGAACCGACGCAGAGCAGGATCGCGACCCGCTCCGGCGCGCGCCCGTCGGACGGGCAGGCGATCTTGCCCGCGACCAGCATCTGCTCGACCTGGGTGGTGGTGACCACGTCCGCGAAGGTGCCGAAGCCCCATTCGGGCTTGTTGATCGAGTCGAAGTGGGTGAACCCGGTGCCGAGCACCACCGCGCTCGCCTGCACCGTCTGGCCGTTGGAGAGCGTCGCGCTGAAGTCGCCGTGGCCGCCGTCGAACTGCGTTACCTTCGTATCCTTAAAAACCGAAATAAGTTGGTTCTGCTCGACCCGCTGCACCATGCGGCCGATCGCGTCCTTGGCCCACTCGCCCGAGGGCACCAGCTTGGCGTAGCCGGAGAGGATCGGCGCGCCGCCCAGGCGGTCTTCCTTCTCCACCAGGACGACCTTGCGGCCGACCGAGGCGATGCCGTGCGCGGCGGAAAGTCCCGTCGGCCCGGCGCCGACCACGAGGATGGTGTCGTTCATTTCAGGTCAGGCGCTAAGCGCGAGTTCGGGGTTGTAGAGGTATTCGATCCTGCCGGCCTTCACTTCCTCGAGGTAGGCCTCGAACTTCTTCTTCGACTCGCCCCAGGAAAGTCCCATCTTCTCGACCACGTCCTCGCAGGGGCTGGCGTGCCACTGCAGCTGGACGATCTTGAACGGGTCGGCGCCGCAGGCGAGCGCCGCGAACTGAATGTCGGCCATGATCGGCATGGTGTACTG
>DAHVFK010000700.1 GCA_027317055.1 Betaproteobacteria bacterium
TCCATCGCGTACGGCAGGGGGGGAAGCTTGTGTTCCATGTGGGATTCCTCTGGGCGGGTGGGAAAGCCCTGCGATTCTAGTGGAAGCGACGGCAGCGTGACAACGCTGGCCTCGCGTCAGAGCGGGAAAAACCGCGGCAGCAGCAGGGAATACGATGCGAGCATCAGCACGAGCAGCGGCAATCCGCCGCGCAGGAAGTCGCTGAAACGGTAGCCGCCCGCGCTCATCACCAGCAGGTTGGTCTGGTAGGCCATCGGCGTGACGTAGCAGAAATTGGCGCCGAACATGATTGCCAGTACCAGGGGCTCCGGCGCGACGCCCAGCTGCGCGGCGATGCTCACGGCGATCGGCGTTCCGACCGCGGCAGCGGCATTGTTGGAGACGAAATTGGTGAACGCCGCCATCAGCAGCATGAGCAGCGCCAGCACCCACTCCGGCGGCAGACCCTGCGTTGCGCTGACGAACGCTGACGCGAGCCAGGCTGTGGCGCCCGTTTTCTCGAGCGCCGCGCCCAGCGCGAGGCTCGAGGCCACCAGCAGAATGACCTTGGTCGACAGCGCCGACGCCGCGTCTTCCCAGTCGAGGCAGCGCGTCAGGATCATCGCCGCCACGCCGGCGAGCGCCGCGATTGCAATCGGCGCGAGCTTGAAGGCAGCCACCAGCACGACCGCGGCGAGGATGGCGAGCGCGAGCGGCGCCCGCTCGGTGCGCGGCAGCTCGGTGCTCTGGCCCAGAACCAGTAACCGCGCGCGCGCGCGCAGCTTGCCGATGGCTTCCTCGGTGCCCTGCACCAGCAGCACGTCGCCGGTGCGCAGCAGCACGTCGCCGATGTCGTCGTTACCGTGCAGCGCGCGCCCGCCGCCGCGGTGCAAGCCGACTATCGCGACGTCGTAATATGAGCCGAAGTTGGTCGCGCGCAGGGTCGAGCGATTGAGCGGCGAGTTGTCGGTGACCACCACCTCGGCGAGATGCTGGCCTTCGGCCGCGAGCGGGTGTTCCTCGTCCACTGGGTGCTCGAGGTCGTCTACCTTGTATAGCTTCGTGCCGAGCGCGTTGGCGCACTCGCGCAATTCGTCGGCGCTCGCGCTGACGTACAGCCGGTCGCCAGCGCGCAGCTTGAGGGTGGGCATGCGCGCGAGCTCCAGCCCCTCGGCGCGTACCACGCGCGAAATGCGCATCGAGCGACCGGCCTTCTTCTGCACTTCTGAGAGTGGCTTCTCGTCTGCGAAACCGCCTTCGCTCACGTGCAGCACGGCCGAGAACACCTGCGGTGCCGCGTCGCCGAGCGGCGCGTCGCGCTGCGGCAGCAGGCGCGGCAGCACCAGCCAGAGGTACAGGATGCCGCCTACCGCGGCGATCGCCGTGA
>DAHVFK010000701.1 GCA_027317055.1 Betaproteobacteria bacterium
GGGGGCGCGGTGTGGCTCGACGTGCGCTACCCGTCCGAATACCAGTACGACAAGCTGCCGGGCGCGATCAACGTGCCGCTGTCGGAAGTGCGCAACATGTTCGCGCTGCTCGAGCGCTCGCGCGATTACGTCGTCTATTGCCAGAGCGGGCGGCGCAGCGCCGCGGCGGCGTTCCTCTTCGCGCAGCAGGGATTCCAGGTATGGCTGCTCGAAGGCGGGCTCTGGGGCGCCGAGAAGCGCGACTAAACGCACAAAAGCTTGTTGAAAATCATGGGGATTGCTGTTGAATGTTTGATGTCCAGGAGCTAGGATAGCCCCTGATCGGAGGTCCGAAATGAGCGCTGTACTCAGCCAACAAGCTGCGTCGCAGACGGACGTCAACGCGCGTCTGGCGTTGCAGAAGCAGCTGCAGGCGGTCACCAACAAGATCCACGCCACGAGCAACGTGGACGAGATCATTCTGGAGGTGAGCGCGGATATTTGCGCCTTGTTCAACGCCGACAGGCTGACGATCTACATCCTCGGGGAGGACAAGCAGGCGATCATTTCGAAGGTCAAGACGGGCCTGAATTCGTTCAAGGACCTCAAGCTGCCGATCGCCGAGCATTCCGTCGCCGGTTACGTCGCTCTGGCCAAGAAGACGATTAACATCAAGGACGTTTACGACGAAGGCGAACTCAGGGCGATCAACCCGAACCTGCGCTTCCTGCAGGAGGTCGACAAGCGCACCGGCTATCGCACCAAGCAGATGCTGGTGGCGCCGATTCTGGAGCAGGGCAGCAGCGAGCTGATCGGCGTCATCCAGATCATCAACAGCAAGGCCGGGATGCCGTTCGGCGTGCTGACCGAGGAGGGCGTGGCGGAGCTTACGCAGACGCTGGCGATCGCGTTCCGTCAGCGCCAGAAGCCGCAGCTGGTCAAGACGAAGTACGACTACCTGATCTCCGACGCGGTGCTGTCCGCCGGCGAGTTCGACCTGGCGTCGCGCCAGGCGCGCAAGAAGGCGGTCGACGTCGAAACCGTGCTGGTAGAAGAGTTCCAGGTCAAGCTGCCTGCCATCGGGCAGGCGCTGTCGAAGTTCTTCGGCGTTCCCTACGAGCCGTTCAAGGGGGATCGCATCAAGCCGATGGACCTGCTGAGGAACCTCAAGCGCGAATACGTCCAGGCCAACCAGTGGCTGCCGGTGGACGACACCAAGGACGGGCTGGTGGTGCTGTGCCTCGACCCGGAGCGGGTGCGCAACTCGCGCATCGCGTCGAACGTGTTCCCGAAAGCGAGGATCATCTACAAGGTCACGACGCAGAAAGAGTTCAAGGACACGGTCAACCAGTTCTACGGCCAGGAGGCCGTGG
>DAHVFK010000702.1 GCA_027317055.1 Betaproteobacteria bacterium
CGCCGACCTTGACCTTGATCTCCTTCACCACGCCGGCGGCCGGCGACGGAATCTCCATCGTCGCCTTGTCCGATTCGAGCGTGATCAGCGACTGCTCCTTGGCTACCGTGTCGCCCGCCTTGACCAGCACCTCGAGCACCTCGACGTCCTTGAAGTCGCCGATGTCCGGTACCTTCACTTCGGTCACGCTGGCCATCTCAGAGCAGCGACCGGCGGATGTCCGACAGAACCGACGCGAGGTAGCTGGTAAAGCGCGCCGCGGCGGCGCCGTCGATCACGCGGTGGTCGTACGACAGCGACAGCGGCAGCATCAGGCTCGGCGCGAAGGCCTTGCCGTCCCACACCGGCCGCATCACCGAGCGCGACACGCCGAGGATCGCCACCTCGGGCGCGTTGATGATCGGCGTAAATGCGGTGCCGCCGATGCCTCCCAGGCTCGAGATCGAGAACGTTCCGCCCTGCATGTCGCCGGGCTTGAGCTTCTTGTCGCGCGCCAGCTTCGAGATCTCGGACAGCTCGCGCGCGAGGTCGAACACGCCCTTGCGGTCGGCGTCCCTGACCACCGGCACGACCAGTCCGTCGGGCGTATCGACCGCAACCCCGATGTGGTAGTACTTCTTGAGGATCAGGTTCTCCGCCTTGGAATCGAGCGAGGCGTTGAACTGCGGGTTCTGGCGCAGTGCGGTGACGCAGGCCTTGATCAGGAACGCGAGCATCGTCAGCTTGAAGCCCTGCTTTTCCGTCACCGCGGTGTTGGACTTGCGGAACGACTCGAGATCCGTGATGTCCGCCTCGTCGAACTGGGTTACGTGCGGGATCGATACCCAGTTGCGGTGCAGGTTGCCGCCCGAGAGCTTCTGGATGCGAGACAGCGGCTTGGTCTCTATCGGGCCGAACTTGGCGAAGTCGACCTCCGGCCATGCGGGCAGGTTGAACGGCATCGCGCCGCCGCGCGCGGCCGGCGTCGCGGCTGCCCCGGCGCCCTGTGTCATGACGCCCTTGACGAAAGCCTGCACGTCGTCGTGCAGCACGCGTTGTTTAGGGCCGCTGCCGCGCACCTTGGTCAAGTCGACGCCGAGCTCGCGTGCGAATTTGCGCACCGAAGGGCTGGCATGCGGTCGCGCGGCGGTTGCCTCCTTCGGCTCCGTGGGCACGGGGCCGGGGCGCTGAATCGGCACGGAAGCCGCGGGCGCGGGACTCGGCGCCTCGGCCGGCGCCGGCTTGGCCGGGCGCGCCGCCGGCGCGCCCTCCCCGGGCTCGATGACCAGAACGGGAGAACCTTCGGACAGCTTGTCGCCGACCTTGACCTTGATCTCCTTCACCACGCCGGCGGCCG
>DAHVFK010000703.1 GCA_027317055.1 Betaproteobacteria bacterium
TCCGCAATTGTCTGGCGAGCGGGGCGTCGTCTCGCAGGTATGCGTCGTCTGTCATCAAGAGTATGTGCGGGAGAGGCAAGCTCGCCCGGAAGAGAAAGAACGTAATCGTTTGCGCAGCCGAAAAAGCGCCTTCACGCAGGAGGCATGGGCAGCGCGAAATGAACGCAGATCGGTGCTGTGGCGTGAACGGCGACTGACACGAGAAGGGCAGGCGAAGGCTCTGCTCCGCGTCGCCCGCAGGGGCAAGCGTTGCGAGATTGATCTGCCATATGTGTTGAGCATTTGGCCCGTCGACGATAAGTGCCCCGTCTTCGGAACGCCGTTTCTATACGCAGCCCCGCGAGGGCGCAAACGCGACACTGCACCCTCGCTAGATCGTTTCGACAGCACGCAGGGATACGTTCCAGGCAATGTTCACGTAATTTCCTGGCGGGCTAATCGGGCGAAGAACAACTCGTCTCTTGAGGATCTGCGGCGGCTACTTCAATGGATGGAAGCGGTGCGTGCATGAATTTTATAGACGCTGCGCTACCGCTTGCTCGTCGGGGTCTGAAAGTATTCCCCGTGGCTCCGCGGCAAAAGACGCCGCCGTTGGTTCGAGAGTGGCAGCGCGTCGCAACAACGGACGAGGCACAGATTCGGTCATGGGGCGCTCAATGGCCCGAAGCAAACACTGGCGTGCATTGCGAGGGTTTGCTTGTTTTGGACGTGGATTCTAGGAAAGGCGGACATGAGTCGCTCACCGCACTCGAAAAAGAAGTCCAACTCGACGCGACGTACGAGGTCGAGACGCCGAACGGTCTCCACATTTATTACCATCTGGCCGACGGCCAAACAATCAGAAACGGTGTCGACGTCTTTGGACCTGGAATCGACGTACGCACGTTTGCTGGATACGTGGTCGGGGCAGGTAGCGTTACAGAAGGCGGCGCTTATCGAGTCGTGGTTGACGAGCCACTTGCTGAAGTGGACCCCGCGCTCCTTGCGCGGCTTACCGTTGCTGGTTCTCGCGAAGAGGATGAACGCGCTCGAGGGGTTCGAGTTGCAACTGACGAGGATGCCGCTGTTGGACGCGCAAGAGATTTCCTGCGAGCGCATCCGGTTGCAGTGGAAGGACATGGAGGCGACCACCATACTTTC
>DAHVFK010000704.1 GCA_027317055.1 Betaproteobacteria bacterium
GTTCGGGATCGCGAACAGCTCGAGCGGGATGCCGCGCCCGCCCTTCCAGATCGCCTCGATCGCGGCGATCTTGGCCGGCTGGTTCTCGAGCGTGTTCAGGCCGTGCGCATCGCCGGCCGCGATCTGCAGCGGCGCGAGCACCGCCGCGATCGCGATTCCGGTGCGCAGCGTGCGCGCCGCCGCGCCGTCCGCCGGCGCCTTGAGCAGGCGCCAGGCCGACAGCCCCGCGACTAGGAACGACGCGGTCAGTCCCGAGGCGAGCGTCATGTGCACGAAGCGGTACGGGAACGAGGGATTGAAGATCACCGCCAGCCAGTCGCCGGCGATCAGCTTGCCCGCCGGCGTCCAGGCCCAGCCCGCGGGGGTCTGCATCCACGAGTTGAGCGCCAGGATCCAGAACGCCGACAGCGTGGTGCCGAACGCGACCAGCACGGTGGAGGTCATGTGCACCCAGCCCGGCACGCGGTTCATGCCGAACAGCATCACGCCGAGGAAGGTCGCCTCGAGGAAGAACGCGGTCAGCACCTCGTAGGCGAGCAAGGGGCCGGCGACGTTGCCGACGTTGTTCATGTAGCCCGGCCAGTTGGTGCCGAACTGGAACGACATCACGATCCCGGTCACCACCCCCATGGCGAAGGTGAGCGCGAACACCCGGGTCCAGCGCTTGTAGCTCGCGAGCCAGGCCGCATCGCCCGTGCGCGCGTAGCGCGCGCGGAAGTACACCAGCAGCCACGCCAACCCTATGGTGATGCTGGGGAAAAGGATGTGAAAGCCGATGTTGAGCCCGAACTGGGCTCGCGCGAGTTGCAGCGCGTCGCTCGCGTCCATGACTTATTATCGTGCGACATGGCCCCGGCCGCAATCGCCGCATTTGCCGCAATCGACAGGTCGACGCTGTTCGCCCTGCTCGCGCAGGGCCTCGCGGCGAAGCTGACCGTGGTGACGCCGAACCGGCGCCTGGCGCAGGCGCTGGCGCGCGAGTTCGACGCCGGCCAGGCGGACAAGGGCTTGGC
>DAHVFK010000705.1 GCA_027317055.1 Betaproteobacteria bacterium
GTGTAGGACATGACGCCGGCCGCCGCGAGCGCACGGACGGGTAGCCAGCCTTCGGACCGGCCCGGGTGCCGGGTGACGAGCGGCAGCGCGAGCAGCGCGAGCCCAAAGGTGGTCAACGGCAGGGCGAGCGCCTGCCAGTAGCCGGCGGACCACTCGCCGGTCAGCAGATCGCCGGCGGTATGCACGGCCAGCCCCACCAACAGAGCCGCCACGACCGTGCCAGGACGGCGCAGCCACGCGAGCAGGTGCGCACGGGCGGGATCCGCGAGCACGGCGCCAATCGCCATACCGGCGGTGAACTCGAAGAGCCGGAACGGCGCCCAGCCCGTGACGAGCCGGAACTGCAGCTCAAGGTAGCCGTACTGGTGCAGCACCCACCAGTTCGCGGCGGCGGTAAACGCGAAGGTCAGCAGGAGGAACGGCAGCAGGCCAACGCGCTTCATCAGCACGAGGAGGAGCGGGAACAGCAGGTAGTACTGCGCGAGCAGTCCGACGAACCAGAGCGCGAGTTGCGGCGCAAAGAACCACTGGTCCTTGAGCAGCCGCGGCACGAGCGTCACGCTCGCGAAGATCACGCCGGCATCGATGCTGAGGTGCGTGCGCAGCGAGATGGTGATGCCGTGCTGGAACTGCTGCACGAAGCCGCCGCCGCCGATGCTCGCCTGCCTCCATGCGATCGCAACGATTACCGCGTAGGTGAGCGCCACGCCGGCCCAGTACGGCAGCAGCAGCTTGCGAAAGCGGTGTGCAAAGAATGCGGGCCAACGCGCGATACCACCCGAGCGATAGGCGGCCATCGTCAGCGCGACGCCGCTGAGCATCATGAACAGCGGCACACCCTGGAAG
>DAHVFK010000706.1 GCA_027317055.1 Betaproteobacteria bacterium
TCGCCAATGTGCGCATCAAGAACCTGATGCTGCCCGGCACCGAGGGCGGGCTCTCGCTGTACAAGGGCGAGAAGATGCCGATCTACGATGCCGCGATGCGCTACCTCGCCGAAGGTACGCCGACGGTCGTGTTCGGCGGCGAGGAGTACGGCACCGGCTCGTCGCGCGACTGGGCCGCCAAGGGCACCCAGCTGCTCGGCGTCAAGGCGGTGATCGCGCGCAGCTTCGAGCGCATCCACCGCTCCAACCTGGTCGGCATGGGCGTGCTGCCGCTGCAGTTCATGGGCGCGGACTCGGCGCAGTCGCTCGGCCTGCAGGGCGACGAAACGGTCGACGTGCTCGGCATGGACGACATCCGACCGCAGCAGGAGCTGATGCTGTTCATCAAGCGCAAGGACGGCACGAGCCGCCAGCTCAAGGTCAAGTCGCGCATCGACACCTCGATCGAGGTCGACTACTACAAGCACGGCGGAATCCTGCCCTACGTGCTGCGCGAGCTGATGGGTGCCGGCGGCCCGGCGGCCGCCGTCGCCGCCTGATCCGGCGCGAGTCCGCCCAATGCCACCGCGCGGCAGCCGCCTTGCCTGCTCGTT
>DAHVFK010000070.1 GCA_027317055.1 Betaproteobacteria bacterium
CCCGCCTCTCGAGCACAGCGGTGGTGGGATTCTGGATGCGGCTGTAGCGGTAGCCCTCCGCCTCCAGGTTGAACAGCGCCGCGCCGTGGTCGGCGCTGTCGAAGGCGTAGGCGACCGTCTGGTAGATCGGCACCGCGACCGATTTGGTTGTCGGATCGGGCTCATACCCGGAATGGACCGCAATCGTCTCGCTACGCATGTCCGTAAGTATGCTCGATGCGCATCCTCCCGATGGTCAAAAGCTGCAAATTCCGGTTCAATTGGCCCCAAACAGGGCCATTAGCTTCCGCATCAGCCGCGTGGTCCGACTCACCTCGTAAATTTCGAATGTTTTGCGAACGCGATTTGGAACGATCCAGACTGCCTCGGTGCCTGCCGCAAAGAACGTGCTGTCACCCGGGTTCAGGGTAAGCTTCTTGCCCAAGTAGTCGAGCTCGACCGAACCATCGAGGATGAAGATGGATTCGTCAACGCCATATTTCCAGACGAACTTGCTCGGTCCGGTCGCTTCCCAGATCCCACTGAACGACCCCAGATGCTTGGCGTCCGAGAACACTATCAAGGAGAACTTGGGCGACCCCGAAATCACGGCCGAGGGGTCAATCGACATCGGCTGAAGCTCGTGATGGCTTACGGTCGCCACTTTGTCGTCATAGTCGAGATAGGCTGGCCTTTCGCGGACTAGTCCGGCGACCGCGACACTGAACACCCCGACCGCCACCAGCATCGCTGCCAGCACGATCTTGCGCTTCTTTTCCATCCTCACCGCCCCCCCGGATAGTCCTAGTCGACGCTCTGACGAGGTCGGCACTCGGACGAGATATCATGGTAGGCGAAAATTTACACGTATCTGACGCACCTGACAACTCCTTACACCACGCGCAGAGCAGCGGCCAACTCCGCTCCGATTTGTGCCAGCCCTGTCCACGCCCTGGGTAGTATCCCGGGCATGCCGTAAAAGTGGTGGATCATCCCCATATGGCATGTGTGTTGTACCGTTATACCGGCCTGGGCCAAGCGCTCGGCATACGCAAACCCTTCGTCACGCAAGGGGTCGAACTCGGCGGTATGGATTAGAGCCCGCGGCAGCCCGTTCAGCTCGCCCGCACGCAGCGGCGAGACACGCGCGTCCCATAGGGAAGTCGTGCCGTCGCGGTAGTATTCGAGGTCCCGTTGCATGGTCGCTGCGTCGAGCAGATAGCCGCACGCGAACTCGCGGCGCGAGGCCGAAGTCACCGCGAAATCGAGTACCGGGCACAGCAGGAGCTGGGCCGCGATGCGCGGCACGGGCTTGCCCCGCGCCCATTGGCAGACCACCGCGGCGAGCGTACCGCCCGCCGAATCGCCGCCCACGGCGAGCCGCGCCGCGTCAATCCCGAACGATATCGCGTGAGCGGCGACCCAGGCGCTGGCCGCGCAAGCATCCTCGACCGCGGCGGGAAACCGGCATTCGGGAGCGAGTCGGTAGGCAACCGAAACGACTCTGCAATCAGCTTCTGTAGCGAGACTTCGGCACAGTGCATCGTGGGTGTCCAGGCTGCCGGCTACCAACCCTCCGCCATGGAAGAAAACCAGCCCGGGCAGCAGGCTGGTGGTCGGGGCCTGGGTGGGCGAATAAAGTCTCGCGGCGAGTGTCCCGCCTGGGCCGGGCAGCGATCGCTCCTCGACGACGCAGGGGATGACGCCTGTGGCCGAGCACATCCGCATCAGCCTGCGGAATCCCTCGCGCCGCGCCTCGATGCTGGTGGACGCGGTAGCAGCCGCCGCGCCGGCCGACATCATGTCGATGATGCGCTTCGCCTTGGGGTCCAGTGGCATGTCGACGCTCAGCAGGCCTTTCGAACTTTAACAACCTCGGTGGCGCCTGTCCGCGTCGGTGGCCGAGCGCGGCAATGGGATAATGAGCCGGTGGAAAATCCCGCCGCGGCGCAGGAGGATCGTGCATGAGCATGCACTCTAAGACGTGGACCTACTTCGAAGGCAAATGGCACGAAGGCAACGTGCCGATCATGGGTCCGCGCACCCACGGCGCGTGGCTGTGCTCGAGCGTGTTCGACGGTGCGCGCGCGTTCGAAGGCGTGACCCCGGATCTGGACCTGCACTGTTCCCGAGTGAACACCTCGGCGAAGAGCTTCAAGTTGAAGCCCGTGGTGACGCACGAAACCTGGCTCGGACTCGCCAGGGAAGGGGTCGCGCGCTTCGGCCCGGGCGCCGAACTCTATATCCGGCCGATGTACTGGGCCGAGGCCGGCTTCGGCGGCGGCGTGAAATTCGATCCCGAGACGACGCGCTGGTGCCTGTGCATCTATGAAGCGCCGATGCCCAAGCCCACCGGCAGCGCGATTACGCTGTCGCCGTTTCGGCGCCCGACGCGCGAGTGCGCGCCGCTCGAAGCCAAGGCCGGCTGCCTGTACCCGAACAACGGCCGCGCCCTGCTCGAGGCGGAATCGCGCGGATTCGGAAACTGCCTGCTGCTCGATATGCTCGGCAACGTCGCCGAGCTTGCGAACGCCAACGTTTTCCTGGCGAAGGACGGAATCGTGTACACCCCGGCGCCGAACGGTACCTTTCTCGACGGCGTCACCCGCCGGCGTGTGGTCGGGCTGCTGCGAGGCGCCGGCGTCACGGTCCTCGAGACAAGCCTGAGCTACGCCGACTTCCTTGCTGCCGATGAAATCTTCTCGTCCGGGAATTTCGCCAAAGTGGCGCCAATCGTCCGGATCGACGATCGCGAACTGAAGCCGGGGCCTTTCTACACCCGCGCCCGGCAGCTCTACTGGGAATTCGCGCACGGCTAGCGCAGCAGCCGGCCGATCAGCGCACCCGCAACGGCGCCGGCGGCGTCGATCAGCACATCGTGCCTCTCGAATCTGTGCGCGTGGCCGATCATTTCAAGCGCCTCCTGGCCGAAGCCGAAAGCGATGACGGCGAAGGCAATCGCCATGACCGGTGCTTCCGGCAACCCGCAAGTCCAGGCAAGCGCGAGAAGCGCGTACGAACCGAAGTGCAACGCCGCGTGCAAGTGCAGCCTGCCGGCAGCGAACTGTCCGACAGAGGGCTCCCAAGCCGCCCACACCTGGATCAGCGTCATGGCCACCGCGCAGGCGAGGACGATGTGGCGCTGACGCGTCGTCATCGACATTTTGTCATCACCTAGGGTATCAGGCGGTCGATCACGGTGCGATAGTCCGCAACGACGGAGCGATCAGGCGAGCGGCGAACGAGTCGCGCATGAAGCAACTGCGTGGACAGCACGCCGCACAGGGCCATGTTGTCGGAGTTCGAGAACGGGCCGGCGCCACCACCGCTGCATTTGCGCCAAAGCCTGCCGACCGACGCGGCATCGAAGATCCCCGCGTCGGCAATTGCCCGCGGGCTGATCGTCTCGGCAATCCAGTCCGGCGCCTCGGCCGCGACAAAGCACGCCGCATCCGGGGCGCGAAAGGGCTGCTTGGACCGGCGCCGGACCTCCTCCGGCACCAACCCCGCTGCCGCAAGCTTGAGCACGTGCTTTTCGTCGAGCACCCGCAGCTTGTAGGCAGGCGGCAGCGCGTTCGCGAGCTCCACCACGTCCGGGTCGAGAAACGGAAAGCGCCCTTCCACCGAGTGCGCCATGAGCATCCGGTCACCCTGCGAGGCGAGCAGATAGCCCGATAGCAGCGTGCGCGCTTCAAGGTACTGGTCCTGTGCCAACCCGGACCAGCGAGCGAACTCCATCGGCAACGTCGAGAGCAGGCGCCCCACCACGTCGCTGCGCTGCGCCTCGCGCATGATATCGGGACAGAATAACCTCTGCAGCGCGGCCGTCGATTGCCAGCGCGGACTGTGGCCGAATCCTGGTGCAGCCCACCGCTCGCGCCCGCGTCCGAAGAACTCGCGCGCCATGGCCCGCTGTGCCACGGGCGAGCGCAAGAGGTACGGGTAGAGCCGCTCGAGCAACCGGGGGCGGAGGCTGGACGCGGGCCTGCGACCCCAGAAGCGCCGCACCTTCGCTTCGCGAAACACGTCGTAGCCGGCGAAAATCTCGTCGGCGCCTTCACCGGTGAGCACCACCTTGATGCCCGCGTCGCGCACCAGGCCCGAGAGCAGGAACAGCGGCGCCGGCGCCGTACGCAGCAGCGGGCGCTCGGCGTGATAGACGACCTCGGGAAACGCGGCGGCGATGTCCTGCGCACGCACGACGATCTCGTGGTGATCGCTGCCGATGCGTGCCGCAACCATGCGCTGGTAGGCCGTCTCGTCATACTCGGCATCCTCGAAGCGAAGCGAGAAGGTCTGGAACTTGTCGCCTTTCACCTCGCACCCGAGCGCGGCAACCAGCGAGCTGTCCAGTCCCCCGGACAGGTAGCAGCCGACCGGCACGTCGGCGCGAAGGATGCGCAGGCGCACCGCTGTCTTGAGACCATCCCGCACGCGCTCGACCGCCTCGTCGAGCGAGCCCTCGAATCCTATCCCGCCCGCCACGGGATACCGTGGCGTCCAGAAGGCACGCTGCGTGGTACCGCGCGTCGAAACCGTCCGCACCTGCCCGGGCGCGAGCTCGATGACGCCCCTGAACACCGATTGCGGCGCGACGGACGTCCAGAAGGTGAACGTCTCGGCGAGACCGGTCGGATCGAGCGCGCGCGGAATCGACGGATCACCGGCAAAGATCGCCTTTACCTCGCTCGCGAACAAAAGCCGACCGGCGTGCTCGCACAAGAAAAGCGGCTGCACGCCGAGCCGATCCCTCGCCAGGATGAGCGTCCCGTCCCGAGAGTCCCAGATCGCGATGGCGAACTGGCCGTTGAACCGCGCGAACGCCCGCTCGCCCCAGGCCTCCCATGCGTTGACGATGACCTCGGTGTCGCTGCGCGTCCGGAACCGGTGCCCGAGCGCGACCAGCTCCGCGCGCAGTTCCACGTAATTGAAGATTTCGCCGTTGAAAACGATCCACAGCGTGCCGGCCTCGTTCGACAACGGCTGTTGCCCGGTGGCGAGGTCGATGACCGCGAGGCGCGCGTGCCCGAGCGCCGCGCGCGCGTCGCGGTAGAGGCCGCGCTCGTCCGGTCCCCGGTGCCGAAGCGCGTCGACCATCGCCTGCACATCCTCGATCCCGGGCGGCGGCATCCCCTCGCGCAGCGCCACGATTCCAGCAATTCCGCACATCGTCAGGCGCTCACCGGTATGCACGTTCTCGAGAATTATGGATTCTAGCTTTGCGCACCGAACGATCGCGCATCGACGATCGAATTTTGACAGAAGCGCACACAGAATGAGGCTATGCTGAGCGCGTGCGGACGCCAGCCTTGCGACTAACTTTCGGAATGTCGGGAACGCAGGTCGTGGCGACCACTCTGATCGGAGTGGCCGCCGCCGGCGCGCCGGCGGCGGCTCGATCCGCAACTCCCGTTGACGACGCGCGCGCATGATATCTTTCAAGACAAACGGAAGCATATGTTCGAGATACTGAAGCGCGACGCCGTACGATACGAGAAGCTCGGCGGTTGGCATGCATGCCCCGGCTTCTGGATCATGGCGGTGTACCGATTTGGCAACTGGGCGAAATCGCTTCCGAACCCGTTGCTGCGCGTCCCGTTCTGGGCCCTTTACCGTGTGGGTCGAATCCTGCAGCGGGCGCTGTTCAGCGTCGACATCTGGGCCGGGCCGCGCGGCGCGCGCATCGGCGCCGGATTCTGCCTGATTCATCCGTCCAATGTGATTATTGGAGCTGTCGAGATCGGCGAGGATTGCCTGATCTTTCACGACGTAACCTGCGGGAGCGGCCCGATGCCAGGCATGCCGAAGATCGGCAACGGGGTCGACATCTACGTCGGCGCACGCATTCTGGGCGGGGTCGTCATTGGCGACAACTGCATGATCGGCGCGAATTGCGTCATCATGCGGGACATCCCGCCCCGGTCCGTGGTGGTGCCGGCCCAGAACGGAATCATTCCCCGTTCCCTGTCGGTGGTAGCGAACCGCGGCGTGCAGCCCGTCGGAACCGGGCCAGGCAGCGCGGCAGGCGCTCCCGAGGAAGATAAACCGGTTAGCGCAGAGCGGGCCAAATAATCCCGGGCGCGAGCTATAGTCGCAGGCCGCCGCTTCGAATTCGCTCGTACAGGGTCGAGTCCAGCGGCACGAACCTGCCGGCCGCCGTGTCGTTGAAATAGATCTCATCGCGGGTCGCGTGGGGGTCATAGCCCTCGTGCGCCAGGTTGCGCCTGGCGTGCTTGAAGGTCCCGGTCGCCTCGAGCTCGCGCGTAAGGCGAAGGAACAGGGGGCGCGCGTACGCAGGCAGCCGCGCCGCCAAGTGCGCCCTTAGCTTCGCCAGGTCCGGCTCGGAATCCGAGACCACGGCAGCCATGCCGGCGCGGCCGTCGCTGCCGGGAACGACCACCCCGTACACGATCGCCTCGCGCACGCCCGGAAACTTGCAGATCGCCTCGGCCACCTCGGCCGTCGAGACGTTCTCGCCTTTCCACCGGAACGTGTCCCCGATCCGGTCGACAAAATAGAACCAGCCGTCCTCGTCCCGGCGCATCAGGTCGCCGGTGCGAAACCAGGCGTCGCCCGCCTCGAACGCGTCGCGCAGCACCTTGCGCTCGCTGGCCTGCGCGCCGGTGTAGCCCTCGAAGCGCGCTCCCGGCCGCGACGGATCGGCGGCGATTCGGCCGACGGCTTCGCCAACCTCGTTGGGCCCGCAGCGGATGCAGCGACCGCTCTCGTCCCGGATCGGCTCGCCCTTTTCGACGTCGAAGCGCACCAGCGCGATCGGAAAGCGGTGAACCAGGAACGGCGGGATGCGCCCGATGGCCCCGGGCCTGACCTCGACGTTGTACAAAGACACGTTGCCCTCGGTCGCGGCGTAGAACTCCAGGATGCGCGGAATGCGGAAGCGCGCCTGGAACGCCTCCCACACGTCCGGCCGCAGCCCGTTGCCGCAGCACAGCCTGACGCGATGCGCGGACTCGCTCGCGACGGGCTCGGTGTGCAGCAGGTAGCGGCACAACTCGCCGATGTACTGGAACAGCGTGCAGTCCCAGCGAACGACCTCGTCCCAGAACCGGCTTGCCGTGAAGCCCTCGCGCACGACCACCGATCCGCCCCCGACCAGTACGGCTCCGGTCGCCACCACGCCGCCGACGCTGTGATACAGCGGCAGGCAGTTGTACATCCTGTCGTCCGGCCGCACTTGCATGATCCCAGCAAACCAATGCGCCCACTGCATCAGCCGGTAGTGGCTGATGTTTGCCGCCTTTGGCAGCCCGGTCGTTCCCGAAGTGTAGATGTATAGCGCCCGGTCCTCGAGCGTCGGCAGCGGGCACTCGGACTCATCGAGGCTTGTGCCCGAGAGGGGCTCGAGCTCCGGGTCGATTCGCGCGAAGCGCTCGTGGTCCGCGCCGTGGACCCACACCTTCGCGGCGTGCGCGGCGCCGTCGAGGCGCCCTACGAGCTCGCTATCCACGATGATGTGCTTCGGTGCGGCAAGCGCAATGCAATGCGCGAGCGATGGGCCCACGAGCTGCGTGTTAAGCAGCGCCACCACTCCGCCCGCCCGGGTCACGCCAAGCCAGATCGCGAGGTACTCGGGCCGGTTCGGCATCAAGAGGCAGACCGCCTCGCCCCTGGCGAGGCCTTGTGCCAGCGCCCAGCGCGCGTAACGGTGGGCGCGTTCGGCGAGCGCGCAATAGCTCAGCTGTTCCCGTTCGGAAAGCAGCGCCGGCGACTCACCATGAGTCGCGGCGAGTTCGTCGATCACGACGGGCAGCGTGCGCCGCGGTTGGGCCGCGATCGGCGCCGTCAGTTCGAGCGCGCGCAGCCAGGCCTTGCTGGCCGACGGCGCGCCCGGCGCTTTCAGTCCTGCCCCGCTCACGCGGTATTGCCGGCGTCGACCGTGAGCACGGTCCCTGTGATGCTCTTCGCCCCGTCGCCCAGAAGATACTCGACCGCGCTTGCCACGTCTTCGACCTCCGGCAGGTGGCGCAGCGCGCTGCGGCGCGCGATCTGCTCGAGTTGCGCGCCCGTCAGTCCGTGAGTCATCTCGGTGCGCACGAACCCCGGCGCCACCGCGTTCACGTTCACTCCCATGCGGCCGACCTCGCGCGCCAGCGAGCGCGTGAAGCCGATCAGCGAAGCCTTGGTCGCGCCGTAGGCCGCCAGGCCGCTGTACCCCGTGAACCCCATGATCGAGGCAATGTTCACCACTCGCCCCCCTCCCGAGGCGAGCATCGCGCGCACCACGTACTTGGTGAGAATCATCGGCGCGAGCGTATTCACCTGCACCTGCCGGGCGATCTGCGCGTCGGGCATGAGCGCGAGCGAGCCGTCGAACGCGATGCCGGCGTTGTTGACCAATCCGTAGAGCCCCGCGAACTCCTTCTTCAGCTCCCTGACTAGTCCTGGGATGCCCTCGATGTCGGACAGATCGAACGGGACGAAACGAAACGACCCGTGCTGCCTGCGCTCGGCCTCGTCGATCGCGGCCGAAAGCTGGTCGGTCGGCTTGCGCGAGATCACGATGCTGCGGTAGCCCGCGCCGGCCAGCCGGCGCGCGATTCCGAGCCCGAGCCCGCGACTGCCGCCGGTCACGAGGACGTTAAGCATTTCGCCGCGCGATCTTGCCTGCGGGGGTCACGGCGAGCGAGGGAACAAACTGCACCATCGCCGGCACCTTGTGCCGCGGAAGCGTATCGCGGCAAAGCTGGAGGATTTCCTGCTTGAGCTGCGCTGCGTTCGCGTCTCTCGCGTCGGCGCCTTCCGCGAGCACGACTTCCGCGACCACGATCGCGCCCGTGATCGGGTTCTTTCTCGCACGCACCAGCGACTTTCGCACCGCGGGATGCGAGTCGATGACCGCCTCGACTTCCTCGGGATGGATCTTCTGGCCGCCTACGTTGATCACCCCGTCCTTGCGGCCGGCGAAGAAATAGCGCTCGCCCTGCAGCTCGACCAGGTCGCGGGTATCGACGAAGCCGTCCGAGCCCGCCAGCGTCTCGGTGCCGAGATAGCGCTCCGCGATCCGCGGCGAGCGGATGCGCAGCGTGCCATCCTCCACCTTGAGCTCCACCTCGGCGCCCTCGCGCCCGATCAGGCTCGCCGGGAAGCCCGCCAGGCCGTCCGGGATCTCGAACGCCACCCCCGCCTCGGTCGAGGCGAACGCGTGCACCACCGGCACCCCGGGGAACGCCGCGCGCAGCCGGTCGAGGATCGCCTGGTCCGCCGTCTCGCCCGAGAGCCTCACGTAGCGCGGCGCGAGGCCGTGAAAGGACCCCCCGGTCAGCGCGAGCCACCAGTGGGTCGGCGTGCCGAGCAGGTGGCTGACGCCGCGCGCGGCGGCGCGCGCGAGGAATTCGCCGGTCGCGTCCCCCGCCTGGGACAGGACTAGCGAGCCGCCGCCCAGCAAGGCGCGCAGCAGGATCTGCAGTCCCCCGTAGCGGCGGATGTCGTAGAACGTGCTCCAGAGCGGCGGGTCCGCCGGCACCGCGGCGGGCTTGATCGGCCCGGTCAGCGTCGCCAGCGTGTGCTGCACCAGCTTGGGCGCGCCGGTCGTGCCCGAGGTGAGAAGGATCCACTCGGTGGGGAGCGATCCGGCGCGCTCGACCGCGACCGGCTTCAGTTCCGGCGTGCAGGAGGCGAAGACCTGCACGGCCGGCGTCCCCTCCTCCGACGCGTCGCGATCCGACACGATTGCATCGACCTCGGCGAGCGCCATCACCCCGGGAACGTGCGCGGCCTGCAGATCCGGAGGGCACAGGACGATGCGCCGCGCCACCCCGTCCAGCTCGATCATCGCCAGCGCCGCGCTAAGCTGGTCCTTCATCGCGAGCAGGACGGAGCGCCCGCGAAATGCCTCCAGCCGTCCGCCCAGGGCGGATTTGCGAGCGAGCTCTGCCAGCGCCACGCCGCGCTCCGCCCCCCACAGATGGCGGCCGGAGAGCGGTCCCGCGCCGCTCAGCCGAGCCCAGAGCGTTGCGCCCTCATTTGGCTGCATCTTCGTAGAACTTGACGAACTCGCCCACGGTCACCGGAATCGCCGACTCCTCCGCGGTGCTGAACGGATCGACGCCGAGCGCATCTTCCAGTCGCGACACGAGGATCGCGAAGCACAGCGAATCCAGGCCGGTATCGAGCAGCGCGAGCCCGTCGTTCAAGGGCGCGAGCTGCCTCTTCTGCTCCTTCGCGACCTGCGTGAACTGAGCCAGCACCGTTGTTCTTACGGACATGCTCATGATCTCCATTTATTCGCCAGCGCTCAGACAAGTCGCGCTGCCCGATTGGTCAAATTCTACAGTGGGGTCTGGCATCTCGTCCCCGCGGGCGAACCCGTCACACAGGTTTTCACCTTCATCCGAGCGCGAGATCGCCGCATCGCCGCCGCCGCACGACATGTCAATGATTGCAAAAGGCAAATATGACGCCGATAATGAATTTTGCGTCAATGGTCTTGGCTCCCCCGGCGACTTACGGGACGAAGTCGAGCGTCGAACGACACGTCGGGCTAATGAGGATGCGAACTCATGTCGCGCAGCAGGGGGTTTTCGGACGGACAACAATTCCTCAGGGTCCTCGTAGGGGTAACGGCCGCGAGTCTCATTCTCGCCAGTTGCGGATCCGGCGGATCCGGCGGATCCGGCGGCACTGGCGGAGATTCAGCGAACTTGCCCACCGCCCCGACCATTTCATTCCCAATAAGCTGCACCGCGTCGAGCGGCGGACTCTCGTTGTACGCCGGCGCGCTTCGCACCTCCGGCGTAGCGCCGCTGGCGGTATTCTTCGACGCTACCGGCACCACGAGCGCGAGGACGTCCAAGCCCTTCACCGACATTCATTACACCTGGGATTTCGGCGACACGGGGAGTTCGGGGACCGGTAAGTGGGCCTCCGGCTCCAATCTCAACAACAACAGCAAGAACACCGCGACCGGCGCTGTCGCCGCGCACGTGTATCGCCTCCCGGACGGCGCCGGCGACACCGCACGCACCGTCACCGTGACGGCCTTCGACGGCTTGAGTACAACGTCGTGCCAGATGCTGGTGACGGTGTACGACCCTTCCGGCTCGAACGGTTACGCAGCATCGAACACGACATGCGTCTCTTCGAGCGGCACGCCCGTCGCCGGCCCCGGCGGCTGCCCGTCCGGCGCCGCGGTAGCGAATCAGTCCAACTACGCCACGGCGCTATCGAGCTATCTGCGAAGCGGCAAGCGAGTCCTTTTCAAGTGCGGCGACACCTTCACCGGGGATAACGCGGTTATCGCGGGGAGCGTGTCCAACTTCAGCATCGGGGCCTACGGCGGTTGCGAGGGGACGACCGGCAGCAGGCCGATCTTTCAGGCCACGGGGTCGAGCTCGTTGGTCTACTTCACGTATGGCAACAGTGCCACGAGCGATGGACGCATTTCGGACATCGACTGCGAGGGCAATGGTTTTGCACCTGACGGGTGCATCAACTCGCAACTGAGCGGCAGCAACAGTAACGTCCTCTAC
>DAHVFK010000071.1 GCA_027317055.1 Betaproteobacteria bacterium
CGCCGCGCCACTCGACGCCGGCGATCCACTGCAGCCGCATCAGGGCGGCGACGGCCTCGCCGAGAAAGCGTTCCGGGCGCGTCTCCACCTGCGACAGCTCGGCCAGGAAGTACAGCCACTTCTCCACCGGCAGGCCGATCGAAAACAGGTAGCGGGAGAAGAACACGTTCAGACCGGCGTAGCCGGTGCGCGGATCCCAGGCGAGTCCAAGCAACAGCACCATCCCCGCGATCGCGAACACGGTATAGGTCAGCGCCTGCAGGTACGAGGTCCGGCCGAGCGTCATGAAAGTGAAGCTGCCGAGAATGACGATGCCCAGCAGCAGCATCACGAACACGCTGTAGAAGAAGTCGATGACCTGCGCCGAGTCGGGCCCCTCGGGCTCGATCGGCAGCAGCGCAGCGACGAGCAGGATCAGCGGCAGGCCGTACTGGGCGGCGAGGCGCAGCTCCGGCGAGATCTCCTGCCGCGGGGCGATCTCGGGCAGGATCACGACCGCGAGCAGGGCCAGCAGATAGAACATGACCAGCAGGTGAAAGCGCCGCTGCCAGCGCGCGTCATGCTGATAGATCTTTCCGCCCACGAGCCCGGCCAGCACGACCACCCACAATGCGAGCAGCCACCAGTCGAGCCGCAACATGACGCCCGCGGCCGCGACAACGATCAGCACGACCTGGCTGGTAGAGACCCGATGCTGGCCGCGCAGGAACGGTTGCCAGAGCAGGAACAGCCCGAGATGAGCGAGTAGCAGGCCGCGCGCCCAGACGTCGGTGACGCCGCGCACCGCGGCCACGTGCAGCAGCGCGAGCATCGCCACGACCACGAGCGCCCAGTAGCGCTGGCTGAGCCGGGTGACGGGGCCGGTCAGTCGCGCGAGCGGCAGCAGGGTCATGGGTTATGGCGTAAATTGAGCGGGTTTCCGACGCCATTGTAGCCATGCACGCCGCCATCCTCGCCCGCTTCGTCGTCCTCGAAGCCCGCCGCAGCGGGTTGCCCTGGCTGGTGGCGGCGAGCATCGCCGCCGGCTTGGGGCTGGCGGCCTTCCTGTCGCAGGTCGCGGTGACCGAGAGCCTCGAGTTGCAGACGGCGATCGTGGCGGCGCTGCTGCGCGCGTGCGGGGTGTTTCTGGTCGCAGCGCAGGTCGTCACCAGCACGCAGCGCGAGCGCGACGACAAGGGGCTCGAGCTGATGCTCTCGCTGCCGCTGTCGCGCTCGGCGTACTACCTCGGGCGGCTGGCGGGCTTCGCCGCCTGCGGCGCGGTCGTTGCGGCCTGCTTCGCGCTGCCCCTGCTGCTGTGGAGCCCGCCCCAGGCCGTGTTGCTGTGGGCGCTTTCGCTCGGCGCGGAAACGGCGCTGATGGCCGCCGCGGCGATGTTCTTCTCGGTCGTGCTGGTGCAACTGGTGCCCGCGGCCGCCGCGACTGCCGGCATGTACCTGCTGGCGCGCTCGATCGGCGCGATCCAGGCGATCGCCGGGGGGCCGCTCGCCGAGCCCTCGCTGCCGCAGCAGCTCGCGCGCTGGAGCGTCGACGCGGTGGGGCTGCTGCTGCCGCGCCTGGACTCGGTGACGCGCACCGACTGGCTGATCTACGGCTCGCCCGCGCTCGGCGCCTACGGTGCCGCGCTTGCGGGGCTCGCGCTGTACGCGCTGCTGCTGGTGGCGGCCGGACTGTTCGACTTCCACCGCCGCAACCTGTGACCCGCGACGAACGCCCGCTGGCGGCGGTCCCGCGCTGGGTCTGGTTCAGCCTGGCGCTCGCGCTCGCGGCCCAGATCGCCTGGCAGATCGCGCGCCCGCAGACACCGCGCGCCGCCTCCGACCTGCCGCCCCCGCCCGCGCCGGGGATGCTGCGGCTGGCGAGCTTCGGCGAGCCGGCGGCCGCCGCGCGCCTGGCGATGCTCTACCTGCAATCGTTCGACTTGCGTGCCGGCAACGACATCCCCTACCGGGACCTCGACTACCGGCGGCTGATCGGCTGGCTGCGCGCCATCCTTGCGATCGATCCGCGCAGCCAGTATCCGCTGTTCGCCGCCGCGCGCATCTACGCCGAGAATCCCGATCCGCGCAAGGCGCGGGCGGCGCTCGAGTTCGTCTACCAGGAATTCCTCAAAGACCCGAACCGCCGCTGGCGCTGGCTGGCGCACGCCGCGCTGCTGGCCAAGTACCGCCTCAAGGACCTGCCGCTCGCGCTGCGCTACGCCACCGCTATCGAGCGCCTGACCACGGCGCCCGACGTTCCGCTGTGGGCCAAGCAGATGCGCGTCTTTATCCTGGAGGACATGGACGAGCTGCAGGCCGCCAAGGTGATGCTGGGCGGGCTGCTGGCGAGCGGCCAGATCAAGGACCCCGCCGAGTTGCGGTTCCTGAAACAGCACCTCGAGCAACTCGAGGCCCGGATCAAAGCGCGGAACGCGCGGCGCGAGGCAGAGTGAAATATGTCACGTCCCCGACGAAACTGTCGATATCCCGACGCCTTGGTGTGTATTACTTCACAGAACAATGTTATCAATCAATAGCTTACAACCTGGCATGACCATTGCTTGTACGCTAGCGTTCAGTCTCAGCAATGAGAGGTAACACGATGAAAGCCGTACAGAAAGGCTTCACCCTGGTCGAGATCGCGATCGTGCTGGTGATTATCGGCCTGCTCCTTGGAGGCATCCTCAAGGGCCAGGAAATGATCACCCAGGCCAAGATCAAGAACGCGGTCGCCGACTTCTCCGGCATCTCGGCCGCCTACTACGGCTACCAGGACCGCTACCGCGCGATTCCCGGTGACGATCCGAATGCGGGCACTCGATGGGCCGGAGCAGGCAGCGGAAGCGGCAACGGCGTAGTCGGCGGCACTTACAATGTTAGTTGCCCTACGACAGTAGACACCACCACGCCTGTCAGCGCGACGCCGGAATCTTGCCTCTGGTGGGATGACCTGCGCCGCTCCGGTTTCGTCGCGGGCAACGGTGGCAAGCAGCCGTTCAATGCGTTTACCGGAATTCTCGGTGTCGAAACGGGCGATGGCGCTGCGACGCCGGCGACAGCTCTCGGCGGGTTCGCGGGCTTGATCATCTGCTCGGCGAATATCCCCGATAAGGTTGCGATCGCGATCGACACACAGATGGATGACGGGCTCATCGGGACGGGAACCGTGCGCGGCCAGAAGCAAACGACCCCGAATCCGGCCATCAACAACGCAGCCGACACGGTGCCGTACGCCGAAACCGGCACCAATACCTACACACTTTGCCGCTCGCTGTAACTCAAGACATCAACCCTTCGGGGGACGACAAGGCCGGCACTGTCGGCCTTTTTTTGCCCGCGTTCAGCCCTGCAGCAGCTTCGTTTCGGCCAGCGCCAGGCTCTCCGGCACGCCGAGCAGGATGACGACGTCGCCCGCCTCGAGGCCACCGACGTGGGCCGGCTCGAGGTTGCGCGCGGCGCCCGGCCGGCGCACCGCCTTGACCTGCACCCCGAGGTCCGCGAGGCCCAGCGCGCCTAGCGCGCGGCCGACCGCATGCGCGCCCGCGCTGAGGGTCACCGCGTGCAGGCGCGGCAGCGCCTCCTCGCCGACGGCGGGCTCGTCACTGATGCCGTGGAACAGCCCGCGCAGCAGGCCGTAGTGCTGGTCGCGCACCCGGCGCATGCGCCGCATGACCCGGGCGAACGGCACGCCGATCCAGACCAGCGTGTGCGAGGCGAGCATCAGCCCGGATTCGAAGGCCTCGGGCACCACCTCGGAGGCGCCCGCAGCGGTCAGCTTTTCGATGTCGCGCTCCTCGCGCGCGCGCACGATCACCGGCACGGTCGGGTTGAGCGCATGGATGTTCGCCAGCACCCGCACCGCCGCGGCCGCGCCGGCGAAGGTGATTACCACCGCGGCGGCGCGCGAAATGCCGGCCGCGACCAGCGATTCGCGCCGCGCGCAATCGGCGAACACGACGATGTCGCCGGCGAGCGTCGCCTCGCGCACCCGCTCCGGATCCAGGTCGAGCGCCACATAGCGCACGTTTTCGGATTCCAGCATGCGCGCCAGCCGCTGCCCGTTGCGCCCGTAGCCCAGGATGATGACGTGCTGCTCGGTCTCGATCGATTGGACCGCGATGCGGTGCAGCTCGAGCGACCTCGTCATCCATTCCGAGCGCGCCAGGCGCATCACGATGCGGTTGCTGGCGCCCATCACGAATGGCGTTGCCAGCATCGACAGGATCATCGCCGCCAGCAATGCCTGCAGCATGGGATCCGGCACGATGCCCTCGCCGCGCGCGAGTGTGAGCAACACGAAGCCGAATTCGCCGACCTGCGCGAGCGACAGCCCGACGCGCAGCGCGGTGCCGGGGGCGCTGCCGAACACGCGCGACAGCAGCGCGATCAGACCCAGCTTGGCGCCCATCAGCAGCGCGAGCAGTAACAGCACCAGTGCCGGATGGCCGAGCACCAGGCGCGTGTCGAGCATCATGCCGACGGTGACGAAAAACAGGCCCAGCAGCACGTCGCGGAACGGCTTGATGTCCTCCTCGACCTGGTAGCGGTACTCCGTTTCGGAAATCAGCATCCCGGCCAGGAACGCCCCCAGCGCGAGCGACAGGCCCGCCAGCCCGGTCAAGAAGGCGAGCGCGAGCGTGATCAGCAGCACGTTGAGGACAAACAGCTCGGTCGAGCGCCGCCGCGCGACGACGCCGAACCAGGCGCGCATCGCCTTGGGACCGACCACCAGCAGCACGCCGAGCGCGAGCGCCGCCTTGGCAAGCGCGAATGCGATGGCAACACCGGTCTCGCCGGCGGGCCGCCCCAGGGCCGGGATCAGGATCAGCAACGGCACCACCGCCAGGTCCTGGAACAGCAGCACGCCGATGATCTCGCGTCCGTGCGGCGAATCGAGCTCCATGCGTTCGGCGAGCAGCTTGGAGACGATCGCGGTGGAGGACATCGCCGCCGCGCCGCCCAGCACCAGGCCGACCTGCCAGGACCCGCCCAGCGCGACCGACGCCAGCACGCACAGCGCGACTGTTGCCGACACTTGCAACAGCCCGAGCCCGAATACCACGCGCCGCATCACCAGCAGCCGCGGCAGGCTGAACTCCAGTCCGATCGAGAACATCAGGAACACGACGCCGAACTCGGCCAGCCGGCGCGTTTCCTCGCTATCTTCGATCAGCCCGAGAGCATGCGGGCCGAGCGCGAGTCCGGTGACCAGGTAGCCGACGATCGGCGGCAGCGACAGGCTGCGGCACGCGACGACCGCCAGCACACTGCTCGCGAGCAGGACCAGCACCGGTTGCAGGGCGATACCCGTGGCGTCCATCGGGAAAAAGGGTCGGTTGGGCTATACTTCCTCGCTATGATAAGCGCTTCGTCAACGGCGCTGGAACTTGCGCGCCGCGTGCTGGCGATAGAGGCCGACGCGGTACGCGCGCTGATCGACCGCATCGACGAGCGCTTCCTGGATGCCGTGTCGCTGATTCTCGGCCGCGGCGGCCGCGTGGTGGTGAGCGGCATCGGCAAGTCCGGCCACATCGCGCGCAAGGTCGCATCGACCCTCGCGAGCACCGGCACGCCGGCGTATTTCGTTCATCCGGCCGAAGCGAGCCACGGCGATCTCGGCATGATCCAGCCGGACGACATCTTCATCGCCATCTCGCACTCGGGAGAGAGCGAGGAACTGCTCAGGATCATCCCGTTGATCAAGCGCCAAGGCGCTAAGCTGATTGCGATCACCGGCAAGCACGACTCGACGCTCGCCCGCGAGGCCGATATACACCTCGACGCGGGCGTGGCGCAGGAAGCCTGTCCGCTCAACCTCGCTCCGACCGCGAGCACCACCGCCGCGCTCGCGCTGGGCGACGCGCTCGCGGTAGCGCTGCTCGACGCGCGCGGCTTCTCGGCCGACGATTTCGCGCGTTCGCACCCGGGCGGCACGCTCGGCAGACGGCTGCTGACTCACGTCGCCGACGTCATGCGACGCGGGACGGACGTGCCGTCGGTCCCGGAAACGGCCAGCCTGCGCGAGACGGTGCACGAAATTTCGCGCGGCAGGCTGGGAATGACGGCGGTAGTGGACGCGGCGGGCCTCATCGTCGGCATCTTCACCGACGGCGATCTGCGGCGCGCGCTCGACAAGGTGGCGGATTTTTCGAGCGCCAGCATCGCCGAGCTGATGACGCCGGGCCCGCGCACGATCCGGCCGGAGGCGCTTGCGGTCGAAGCGGTGCAGCTGATGGAGCGCCACAAGATCAACCAGCTTGTCGTCGTCGACGAAAGCGGCAGGCTCGTGGGGGCGCTCAACATGCACGACCTGTTCCGCGCCAAAGTCATCTGAGCCGATGAGCGAAGTCTCCAGCGCCGCGCTCGAGCGTGCGCGACGCGTGCGCCTGATGATCTTCGACGTGGACGGCGTGCTGACCGACGGGCGGCTCTGGTACGGCCCCGCGGGCGAGACGCTGAAGGCGTTCCACACACTCGACGGGCACGGGATCAGGATGCTGGCGCAGAGCGGCGTGCTGCCTGCCATTCTGAGCGGGCGCCGCTCGCAGGCCGTCGCGCAGCGCGCGGCCGAGCTCGGCATCGGGCACGTACTGCAGGGAATCGACGACAAGCGCTCGGCCTACGCCGCGCTCCTGGCGCAGCTCGGCCTGCAGGCCGAGGCCACGGGCTACGTCGGCGACGACGTGGTGGATCTGCCGGTGCTGACGCGCTGCGGCTTCGCCTGCGCTCCGCGCGAGGCGCCGCCGGCGGTGAGGCAGCGAGTTCACTACGTGTGCGAGTCGCCGGCCGGCGCCGGCGCGGTGCGCGAGATTTGCGAGCTCCTGATGCGCGCACAGGGTTCGCTCGAGGCCGCCCTGGCCCGATACCTGGCGTGAGACTCTCGGCGACCGGGCTGTTCCCGCTTGCGCTGATGCTGGCGCTGGCGATGGTGACTTTCTGGCTCAAACAGGCGGTGCAGGAGCCGCCGGCCCAATCGACCCTGCGGCGCCACGACCCGGACTACATCGTGGAAAACTTCAATATCACGAGCTACGACCCCGGCGGGACCGCACAATCCACGTTGGCAGCGGCGAAAATGATACATTACCCGGACGACGACTCGACCGACCTGGTCGCGCCGCGGATGGTGCAGACCAAGCCGGGCGAGCCGCGCATGACGGTCACTGCCGACCGCGGCACGCTGTCGCAGGGCGCCGACGAGCTGTTCCTCTACGGCGACGTCCTGCTGGTTCGCGCCGCTGACGCGGAACGCCCGGAAATGCGCATGCGCACCAGCTTCCTGCATATCGTGAGCGCCAAGTCGCTGGCGCTGACCGACCGCCAGGTGACGATCAGCGACAAGGAGCAGTCGATCACCGGGAGGGGAATGGAATACAACAACGAGCTTGGACGGCTGACCCTGCACGAGCGCGTGCGCAGCCGATTCGAGTCGGATAAGAGCAAGCCATGAGACCGCGCAAACGCCCGGCCGTCGCCCGCGCTCTTGCCGCCGCTCTCGCCGTGGCAGTGCTGCAGGCGCCGCCGAGCGCGCACGCCGAGAAAGCCGACAAGGACAAGCCGACTGAAATCGAATCGAACCGCATGCTGTCCGACGAGATGCGCCGGATGAGCGTCTTCGAGGGCAACGTGGTGCTGACGAAGGGGACACTGGTGGTTCACGCCGACCGGCTCGTGGTGCGCCAGGATACGGACGGCTTCCAGCACGTCACGGCGACCGGCAACCCGGTGCGGTTCCGGCAGAAGGCGGATTCGAAGAACGGCAAGCAAGGCGCCTGGATCGAGGGCGAGGCGAAGCGCATGGAATTCGACGCGCGCCAAGACAAGTTGGAGCTGTTCGGCGATGCACGTGTGTCGCGCGACAAGGATGTGGTGCGCGGAAACTACATCTTCCTCGACCAGCGCTCGGGCTTCTACTCGGTCACGGGCGGCGCCGACGCACCGCAGGGCCGGGTACGCGCAGTGCTGCAGCCGAAGAAGGAGCCGTCCGTCGCCGCACCGGGCGCCTCGCCGGCGCCGGCCGCGAAATGAGCGTATTGCGCTCAGGAAATTTGCGCAAGCGCTACAAGTCGCGCACCGTGGTGCAGGACGTCTCGCTCGAGGTCTCGAGCGGCGAAGTCGTCGGGCTGCTCGGGCCGAATGGCGCCGGCAAGACGACCTGCTTCTACATGATTGTCGGGCTGGTGCCGGCCGACGCCGGAACCATTCAACTGGATGGGCGCGACCTCACTCACCTCCCCATCCACCGCCGCGCCCGCCTCGGGATCTCCTATCTGCCGCAGGAGAATTCCGTCTTCCGCAGACTCACGGTGGAGGAGAACGTGCGCGCCATTCTGGAGCTGCAGGGCCTGGCACAGGCGGAGATCGAGCCGCGGCTCACCGAACTGTTGAAGGATCTGAGCATCGCCCACCTGCGCAAGCTGCCCGCGCTGTCGCTCTCCGGCGGCGAGCGTCGCCGGCTCGAGATCGCGCGCGCTCTTGGTACCCGTCCCTCGTTCATCCTGCTCGACGAGCCGTTCGCCGGCGTAGACCCAATTGCGGTGCTCGATATTCAGCGCATCATCCGCTTCCTCAAGGAGCGTGGCATCGGCGTGCTGATTACCGACCACAACGTGCGCGAAACACTGGGCATCTGCGACCGCGCCTACATCATCAACGAAGGTGCCGTTCTGGCATCGGGGCAGCCCGAGGAAATTGTCTATAATGACAGCGTGCGCCGCGTATACCTCGGCGAGAACTTCCGCATGTAGCGCGCTCCGCGCTTCAGCCCATTAATGAAGCCGACCCTGCAGTTCCGGCTGTCGCAGCACCTGACGCTCACGCCTCAGCTGCAACAGTCCATCAAGTTGCTGCAGCTCTCGACGGTCGAGCTCAACCAGGAAATAGAACGCCTCCTGATGGAGAACCCGATCCTCGAGCGCGAAGACGGCGAGACCGAGGCCGCTGCCGCGCCGCCGCCCGCGCAGGCCGGCGAGGCGAACGCGCAGGCGCCTGCGGACACGGCGCCGCAGACCGAGCCGCGCGATGACTGGGACATCGGCCAGGGGGCAGCGTGGCGCGGCCCCGACGACGACGAAGGCGACCGGACCTTCGTCGCGCCGGACCAGCCCTCGCTGCGCGACCACCTCTACACGCAGCTTTCGCTCACCAATCTCGACCACCGCGACAGGGCGCTGATCGGCATGCTGGTCGATGCCTTGGACGAGGACGGCTACCTTACGCAGAGTCTGGAAGACGTGGCGGCGATGCTCCCGCAGGAAGCCGAAGCGGGCGTGGAGGACCTGGCGATCGCGCTGCGGCACCTGCAGAACTTCGAGCCCACCGGCGTCGGCGCGCGCTCGCCCTCCGAGTGTCTCGCGCTGCAGATTCGCGCCGGGGGCACCGACGCTCCGGTGCGGCGGCTCGCGCTCGCGATATGCGAGCAGCACCTCGAGCTGCTTGCCAGCCGCGACTACGCCCGACTCAAGGCGGCCACGGGCGCGAGCGAAGACGAGCTGCGCGCCGCGCAGCGTCTGATCCTGAGCCTCAATCCGCGCCCGGGCGCGGCTTTCGCCTCGGTAGAAACGCGCTATGTGGTGCCGGACGTGATCGTGCGCAAGGTTAGGAACGTCTGGCGCGCCAGCCTGAATTCCGACGCGCTGCCCAAGCTGCGCGTCAACCGCCTGTACGCGGAGCTCGCCGGCAGCCGCAGCGGCGGCAAAGCGCTCGCCTCCCAGCTGCAGGAGGCGCGCTGGCTGATCAAGAACGTGCAGCAGCGCTTCGATACAATATTGCGTGTGTCGCAGGCGATCGTCGACCGGCAGCGGCATTTCTTCGAGCACGGCGAGGTTGCAATGCGGCCGCTGGTACTGCGCGAGATCGCCGAAACGCTCGGATTGCACGAGAGCACGATCTCGCGCGTCACCACGCAGAAGTACATGGCCACGCCGCGCGGCAGCTACGAGCTGAAGTACTTCTTCGGCAGCCACGTCGCGACCGAGACGGGCGGCGCGGCCTCCTCCACCGCGATCCGCGCGCTGATCAGACAGCTGGTGGCGGCCGAGGACACGCGCGCGCCGCTGTCGGACGCCAAAATCTCGCAAATTCTGGGGCAACAGGGTATCGTAGTGGCAAGGCGCACGATCGCGAAATACCGCGAATCCCTCCAAATTCCTCCCGTCAACCAGAGAAAATGCCTGTAGGAGAAGCGAGAATGAATCTCAGCGTGAGCGGCCACCATCTCGAAGTGACGCCGGCGATCCGCAGCTACGTTCAAACCAAACTGGAGCGCATCAAACGCCATTTCGACCACGTCATCGACGCCCACGTCATTCTCTCGGTCGGCAAACTCAGGCAGAAGGCCGAAATCACGCTTCACGTTCGCGGCAAGGACCTGCACTGCGAATGCGAAGAAGACGATCTTTACGCCGCGATCGACCTGCTTACCGACAAGCTCGACCGCCAGGTCATGAAGCACAAGGGCAAGGCCTACGACAAGCCGCACGACGCCCTGAAAAGGCAGGAACTGAGCTCCTAGGGCCAGCGGATGGCCGCGCCCCGTAACCCGCTGCATTGGGCTATAATTCGCGCCCACTGCAGTCGCCCGCCTGCCCAGGCATGAGCCTAGTCGCGAAACTCCTCCCGCCCGCCAACGTGGTGCTCGACCTTTCGGTCTCGAGCAAGAAGCGTCTGTTCGAGCAGGTCGGCCTGCTGTTCGAGAACAATCACGGTATCGCGAGGAACCTCGTGTTCGACAGCCTGTTCGCGCGCGAACGCCTCGGCTCGACCGCGCTCGGCCAGGGCGTGGCGATTCCGCACGGGCGCATCAAGGGGCTCAAGGACGCGCTGGGTGCGTTCCTGAGGCTCGAGCAGCCGGTGGCGTTCGACGCTCCGGACGGCAAGCCGGTCAACCTGCTGTTCGTGCTGCTGGTGCCCGAGCAGGCAACCGAAAAGCACCTGCAGATCCTGTCCGAGCTGGCGCAGATGTTCAGCGACAGGAGCCTGCGTGAATCCATGGCGGGCGCGCCCGACGCGAGCGCGCTGCACCAGCTCATCGCCGCCTGGCAGCCGGATGTTTCAGGTCAACGTCGCGCAGCTGCATGAGGACAACCGCGAGGCGCTCTCGCTTGCCTGGCTCGCGGGGCGCGACGCCAGCGTCGCGGTGCAGCGCGACGCGGCGGCCTCGGCCGCACTGATCGGCCACCTCAACCTCACCCATCCGAACAGCATCCAGGTCCTCGGCGCCTACGAGGCGGCGATGCTCGCCGGCGGCGATCCCGCCGCCCGCGCCGAATTCGCGGCGCGGCTTTTTGTCGCGTCGCCGACGGCGGTGATCCTCGCCGACGGCGTCGGCCCCACGCGCGAGCTGCTCGAAGGCGCGGAGCACACGCACACACCGCTGTTCACGACTCGCGTGCCCGCACCGCGGGTGATCGAGAAGCTCTCGCGCTACCTGGCCAAGGCA
>DAHVFK010000072.1 GCA_027317055.1 Betaproteobacteria bacterium
GCGCAGTTGTGCTTCCGCCAGCGCGATTTGGGCCGCCGGTATCTCAAGCGCGTCGTCCGGGACCACTTTCCAGCGCCGGAACGATTCGTAGCTGCCGGTGTTGCGATCGATCGCGACGCGCACGTCGACGTCGTCGCTGAAGCGCTTCTTCGTGGCCGAGGCGAGCGCCATTTCCAGCGCCGCAAAGACAACGTCGCGATTGACGTTCTTCTCCCGCGCCAGAGCGTCCACAAGAAGCAGAAT
Source organism: Betaproteobacteria bacterium (assembly GCA_027317055.1). GTDB lineage: Bacteria > Pseudomonadota > Gammaproteobacteria > Burkholderiales > SG8-39 > DAHVFK01. Next base: position 244 of record DAHVFK010000072.1, read on the forward strand.
TTCACGACTCATTGAATGCTCTCCAAAATACTCACAGGTCAGGAACCAGCCGTGCCCGCTCCATGCCTGCGAGACTCAATTCAACCGCCTGGTCGTCGACGATTACCGTCGCGACCTCGCCCGTCATTCCTTGCAGCGTTCCGACGAAGCGGCGTCTGCCACTCGCGTCCGCTGCGCGCATACGCACGTCCACCTTCTGACCCGCGAACCGCGCAAAGTCCGCCGCCTTGCGCAGCGGCCGATCCAGGCCCGGCGACGAAACCTCGAGGCGGTCGAAATCGATCCCCTCGACCGCGAATACGCGCGTCAGGTGCTGGCTGACGTCGGCGCAATCGTCAACCGACACGCCACCCGGCTTGTCGATGAACACGCGCACCATCCGGCCTCTGCTCGACACCTGGGTGTCGACCAGCTCAAAACCTAGACCCGCCACGGCGGGCTCCACTACGCCGGCGATCGCCCCCATATACCCGTTCGGCTGCGCAAACAAAAAATGGGCCGAAGCCCATCGCGCTTTCGCGAGCCCGAATCAATGCCTGTGGGCCCTAAAGCTTTTGAAGTTTAACAGCTTTTCCCGTGGCAAACAATCCCGTCGGGCGAAGTTCCGCGCTACTCCGAAAGCGTGGTCGCTGACAGCAATTCACGCACCCGGCGCGGCTCAAGCTCGCGCCATTGCCCAGGGTCCAAATCCCGAGGCAGGTGAACCGGCCCGAAGCCGATCCGCACTAGCCGGCTGACGCGCAGGCCGACGGCCTCAAAGAGCCGACGCACCTCGCGATTTCGCCCTTCGCGCAGCGCCACTCGGTACCAGCGATTCGCGCCCGTATCGCCGCCCTGCGCGTCGATCCGCTCGAAAGCCGCCCTCCCGTCGTCGAGTTCGACCCCATTCAGTAACCGCTGTCGTTCGGCCGGGCCGAGGCGCCCGAGCGCCCGAACGGCGTACTCGCGCAGCATCCCGAACCGTGGGTGCATCAGCCGGTTGGCGAGCTCTCCGGAATCGGTGAGAAGCAAGAGCCCCGAGGTATTGATGTCCAGGCGGCCGACGGCGGCCCACTTTCCGCGACTCACGTGCGGCAGCCGCGCAAACACCGTCGGGCGCCCGCCGGGATCGCTGCGGGTAACGAGTTCTCCGACCGGTTTGTGATAGAGCAGAACGCGCGCCAGTTCGGTCGTTTCGCGCAAGGCGACCGGCAGCCCGTCGAGGCACACGCGATCGCCGGAAGTCGCCCGGTCTCCCAGTTGCGCGACTCGACCATCGACCGAGACCCGTCCTGCGCTGATCCAGCCCTCGATCTCGCGTCGCGAGCCCAGACCGGCCGCGGCGAGGAGCTTTTGCAGGCGCTCCGCCCGACTCGGATCAGGCGCCGGTCGCAGATTCGGCGCGCTCTTCAGGGCCGGCTGGGGCCCGCGCGTCGCTCGCATCGATCTGGGTCGTGGCGGATTCAAATTGCAGTGTCCTGGCAATTTCCTCGAGCGGCGGTAGTTCCTCGAGCGAGCGCAGTCCCAGGTCGTCGAGAAACACTTTGGTGGTCGCGTAAAGCGCGGGGCGCCCAGGGGTTTCCCGCTGACCGACCGTGTCGATCCAGCCGCGGCTTTCCAGCGTCTGGATGATCTGCGCCGAGACCGTCACCCCGCGAATGTCTTCGATGTCGCCGCGCGTCACCGGCTGGCGATACGCGATGATCGCGAGCGTTTCCATCACCGCACGCGAATAGCGCGGCGGTCGCTCCGGGTTCAGGCGATCGACGTAGCTCTGGAACTCCGGCTTAGTCTGGAACCGCCAGCCGCTCGCCAGGTTCACCAGTTCGACGGCACGGTCGTGCCATTCCTCGCGCAACTCGCCAAGCAGGCGTCGCAGCGTGTCCAGTCCGATTTCTTCGTCGAACAAGCGCTTCAGATCCACGAGCGAGACCGGCTCGCGCGAAGAGAGCAACGCCGCCTCAATAACGCGTTTGGCTTCAGTGGGGTTGAGCATCCGCCAATCTAACGTAGATGGGCGCGAAACACTCGGACTGAGTGATTTCGATCAGAAGTTCGCGGGCCAACTCCAGCACTGCGAGAAAATTCACCACCAGGACCGCAACACCGCGCGCCGGATCGAACAGATCCGAGAACTCGAGCAGCCGATGCTCGCGCAGCCGCCGCAGTATCGTGCTCATGTGCGCCCGTACCGACAGCTCCTCGCGCGAAACGCGGTGGTGCGCGGCGAGTCGCGCGCGCGTGAGCAGGCCGCGCCAGGCTTCCGCCAGGTCCCGCGCGTCAACCTCGGGCAAGCGCTTCTCGGCCGTTTTCTCGATCCAGACGGATATTGCGACAATATCGCGCCCGACCTGGGGCAGCGTGTCGAGCTTGTGCGCGGCCTGCTTGATCTGCTCGTATTCGAGCAAGCGCCTGACCAACTCGGCGCGCGGATCATCTTCTTCTGCCGCCAGCGACGGTGGCCGGGGAAGCAGCATGCGCGACTTGATGGCCATGAGCATGGCAGCCATGACCAGATACTCGGCGGCAAGCTCCAGGTTCTTCGAGCGCATCACCTCGACGTACTCGAGGTACTGGCGCGTGAGCGGAGCCATCGGGATATCCAGCACGTCCAGGTTCTGCTTGCGGATGAGGTACAGCAACAGGTCGAGCGGTCCTTCGAACGCCTCCAGGATCACCTCGAGCGCGTCGGGCGGGATATAGAGGTCGTGCGGGAACTCGGCCAAAGGTTCGCCGTAGAGGCGCGCGATCGGCATGACGATGGTCTGCTGGACGGGCTCTGACATCAGCTGTAGCTCAGACCCATGGCTTCGCGCACGTCGCGCATGGTCTCGCCTGCCAATTTGCTCGCCCGGTCGCAGCCATCCGCGATGATATTCTTAACCAGTGTCGGGTCATCGAGGTAGGTCTGGGCGCGCTCGCGCATCGGGGCAAGCTCGGCCAAAACTGCGTCGATGACCGGCTGCTTGCATTCCAGGCAACCGATTCCCGCCGTGGTACACCCCTGACGCACCCAGTCCTTCTTCTGCTGGTCGGAGTAGACCAGATGCAGCTGCCATACGGGGCAGACGTCGGGATTGCCCGGGTCGCTGCGCTTCACGCGCGCCGGATCCGTGGGCATGGTTCGGATCTTCCTGGCAATCGTCTCTGGCTCATCGCGCAGCTCGATCGCGTTGCCGTAGGACTTGGACATCTTCTGTCCGTCGAGACCCGGCAGGCGCGAGGATTCGGTCAGCAATACGTCGGGCTCCACCAAGATCTTCTTGCCACTCCCCTCGAGCCAGCCGAACAGCCGCTCCCGATCTCCGCGCGGCAGGTTCTGCTGCTCCTCCAGCAGCGCCTGCGCGCGCTGCAGTGCCTCGACGTCCCCTTGCTCGAGAAATTTCGTCCGCAGATCGTTGAACACTCGCGCTTTCTTCGAGCCCATCTTCTTTACTGCCGCCTTCGCCTTGTCCTCGAACCCGGCCTCGCGCCCGTAAAGGTGGTTGAAGCGCCGTGCCACCTCGCGCGTGAACTCGACGTGGGGAACCTGGTCTTCTCCCACCGGGACGTACTTGGCCCGATAGATAAGAATATCCGCAGATTGCAGCAGCGGATAGCCCAGAAAGCCATAGGTCGAAAGGTCGCGATCGGACAGCTTCTCTTGCTGGTCCTTGTAGGTCGGCACCCGCTCAAGCCACCCGAGCGGCGTCATCATCGACAGCAGCAAGTGCAGCTCGGCATGTTCCGGCACCAGAGACTGGACGAACAAGGTCGCTTGATTGGGATCGACGCCGGCAGCAAGCCAATCTACGACCATGTCCCAGGAGTTCTTCTGCACCTGGCCAGGCGCCTCGTAATCGGTGGTGAGGGCGTGCCAGTCCGCGACAAAGTAAAGGCACGGATACTCGGCCTGCAGCCGGACCCAGTTCTTCAAGACGCCGTGATAGTGGCCGAGGTGGAGCGCGCCGGTGGGGCGCATGCCCGAAAGGACTCGTGTTTCGTACATAACAAGTCGTGTCCTAGAGCATCACGACGGCATGTATGAGCGAGACTCCGACGTTCACCAGTGGTCCGAGAACGAAATCGAGCACATGGGTAACGAGCATGAGCAGCAGCAGCGGCAGCCCCCAGGGTTCGAGCTTGGCGTATCGCCACGATGCACGCCCTGGCAACAGGCTCGCGACGATTCGTCCGCCGTCGAGCGGCAGGATTGGAAGCAGATTGAGAAACATGAACACCAGGTTGATCAGGATTCCTGCGCGCGCCATGGCCGCCATCGGCAGCGTGAAGAAATTGGGCGGCAGGACCAGTGCCAGCTTGAGCAGCATGGCCCACGCGAGCGACATTGCGAGGTTGGCGGCGGGACCGGCTGCCGCAACCCATGCCATGTGCTGCTTGGGATTGCGCAGGGCGGAGTAGTTGACGGGAACCGGTTTGGCCCAACCGAACAGAAACACGCCGCGCGAAACAAGCAGCATCAGCAGAGGAACGATGATCGTACCCACGAGATCGATGTGCCGCAGCGGATTGAGGCTCACGCGCCCCTGTGCGTAGGCGGTCATGTCCCCGAAGTGCCGCGCGACGTAGCCATGAGCTGCCTCGTGCAGGGTAATCGCCAGAATCACGGGAAGCGCGAAAATGGCGATCGTCTGTACGATCTGGTTGACGTCCATCGATAGGATTCTAAAACGTTGAATTCTAGCAGATTAGCTTCGGCGGCCGGGGTCGCATGCTAAGCGACCACCCCGAGAGTCTCGAGCGCGCCCCGTCCCTTGCGCACCAACAGGGGCTCTGCCGCCGTAAGGTCGATCACAGTCGTCGGCACCACGCCGCACGAGCCCGCATCGATCACCAGATCAAGCTCGCGCTCGAGCCGTGCCCGGATTTCCGCCGCGTCGGAAAGCGGTGCAGCATCGCCGGGAAGCAGCAAGGTCGTCGAGAGCATCGGTTCGTTCAGTTCCGCCAGTAAGGCGTGCGCTACGGCATGCGACGGCACGCGCACACCTATGGTCTTTCGTTTGGGGTGCAAGAGCCGCCGTGGCAACTCCCGAGTCGCACGCAGGATGAACGTATAGCTGCCAGGGGTGGCGGCCTTCAGCAACCGGTACTGCGCGTTGCCGACGATCGCGTAGGTGGCGATTTCGGACAGGTCGCGGCACATCAGCGTGAGTTGGTGCCTCTCGTCCACCAGCCGCACCCGGCGCAGGCGCTCGAGCGCCTTCGCGTCTCCGATGTGGCAACCGAGCGCGTAGCAGGAATCCGTCGGATACGCGATCAATCCTCCGCGGCGCAGAATCTCCGCGGCCTGGCGTATGAGGCGCACCTGTGGATGGGTCGCGTGGACCTGAAAGTACTGCGCCACGGTCTCAGTGCTCCCAGCCTTCCCAGACCGGGCGCAGGCGAGGATCCAATGCAGGCAGGCTTCCCAGTTCGGCGCCCTCGTCCGGCCCATGAAAATCCGATCCGCGCGATGCTGCCAAACCGTGTTTTATGGCGAGCGCGCCGAAAAGCGCGTACTGGTCCGGCGAATGGCTGCCGGTCACGACCTCGATCGCGCTGCCGCCCGCCCCGCGGAACTCCGCCAACAGGCTTGCCATCGCACTCGCTGAAAGCGCATAACGCCCGGGATGCGCGAGTACGGCACGACCTCCGGCGTCGCCGATCCAGCACAGCGCGTCCGCCAACTGCGCCCAGCGGTGGGGCACGTACCCGGGCCTGCCCGGAACCAGGTAGTGTCGAAAAGCATCCTTGGTGCCGGCCACGCGCCCGCACTGTGCCAGGTACCGCGCGAAGTGGGTTCGGCTCACCATGGCGGGATTGCGGGCCAGCGCGAGCGCGCCCTCGAAGCTGCCGGGAATTCCCGACCGCTCGAGGCTGCGCCCCATTTCCCGTGCGCGCTCGATGCGGCCGGAGCGCACGCCCTCCAGTCCAGCACGAAGCGCCGGATTGCCGTCGTCCACTCCCAGGCCGACTACATGTAATGTCACTCCACGCCAAGTGACCGATATTTCGACGCCGTCGATCAGGACGGTTCCGGTTTCGCCCGCCACCTCACGCGCCTCCTGCAGGCCGTCCAACTGATCGTGGTCGGTGAGCGCGAGCATCTCGACGCCCCGCGCGGCGGCGCGTCGCACCACGTCGCCCGGGGGGAGCGCCCCGTCGGAGGCAGTGGAATGAGAATGCAGATCTGCGTTCATGCGCTCGACAGCAGAAATTCTTCGATCCGCGCTGCCAGCGCCTCGGGCTGGTCATGGTGAAGCATATGTCCTGCGTCAGGAACCGTGATATGGCGCAGGTTCTCGATCGCGCCGCGACGCTCTGCATACTGCGGGGCGCCGATCCCGATCCGCTTCAGCGCCTCGGATTCGCTCGCATCGACCCACAGCACGGGCGCACGGATCTTCTGCCAGATGGCGCGCGCTTCCTCATAGCGGTACAGGATCGGATTGACGATCTTGTGCGCCGGGTCTCCGCGCAGCTGCACCTGGCCGTCGACCTCGCGCCCCCAGTGCCGGGCGAGGAATTCCGCGCGCTCACGCGTCAGGCGAGTATTGTTTTTTTGCAAACGGTCCGCGAGCGCGGCGAAGTCCGGGTAGCTGCGCAGCCGCGGCGGGCTGCGCAGCTCTTCCAGCCAGCGCGCGTAGCGGCTCGGCGCCTGGTCGGGGCGCGTAGCCGACATGCCGAAGCCCTCGAGGTTGACCAGTTTCGCCACGCGCGCGGGGCGCACGCCCGCGTAGAGCGCCGCGACGTTGCCCCCCAGGCTGTGCCCCACGAGGTTGATCGGCATTTCGGGCTGGATACGTTCGAGTATGGCGTCGAGGTCGCCCAGGTAATCCGGAAACCAGTAGCAGTCGGACTGACCCCAATCGGTCTGTCCGTAACCGCGCCAGTCGGGCGCAAAGACGTCCCACTGCGGCGACATGGCGTCGACCAGAAACTGGAAGGAAGCGGATACGTCCATCCAGCCGTGCAGCAGCACAATTCGACGTCCCGCTTCGCCAGGCCAATGACGCACGTGGTAGCGCAGGCGGCGGACGTCGAAGTACAGGGACTCGCTGTGGCGCATGAACGGCCGCGAAAGCCGCGATCTTACTGGAAGTTGAAACCGACTTCGGGGCGGCGCCCGGAAACGAGGTCCGCGAGCGCGCGCCCTGAGCCGCAGGCGAGCGTCCAGCCGAGCGTCCCGTGGCCGGTATTGAGGTACAGATTGCGCAACCGTGTGCCGCCGATCAGCGGCACGTTGTTCGGCGTCGACGGCCGCAGACCCGCCCACCGCGTGACCTCTCCGAACGGTGCAAGCCGCGGAAACAGCTGCCGCACGCGCTCGAGAATTGCCTCGCAGCGAATTGCATTAACCTCCGTGTCGTACCCGCCCAGTTCGGCGGTTCCCGCACTGCGCAGCCGGTTGCCTAGACGCGAGATGACGATCTTGCATGCCTCGTCGGTCAGGCTGACGTTCGGCGCGACGGCCGCCTGCTCCGGCGCCAGCGGGATCGTGATCGAGTACCCTTTCAGCGGGTAGACCGGCACGCGCACGCCGATCGGCGCGCATAGCAGCGGGCTGTAGCTACCGAGTGCCACCACGTAAACTTCGCCTTCGATCCGCTCCCCGCCTGGGCCGTGTGCGGTCACACCGGTTACCCGGTCTGCGGCAGTCTCGATCGCCCGCACCGTCGTTCCGTAACGGAAGCTCACGCCGCGCGCCTGCGCGAGCCGAGCCAGTCCTTGCGTGAATTCGAAGGCGTCGCCCGACTCGTCTTGCGCCGTATGCACGCCGCCCACGATGTCGACGGTGCTGCTCCCCAACGCAGGCTCGAGCGCGATGCACTCGGCGCTCGACTTCACCTCGCGCTCAACGCCAAGCCGCCGCATCGCCTCCGCGTGCCGCGCGAGCGTCGCGAATTCTTGCTCGTCGGTGCAGAAATGCAGGATGCCGCGCCGCGAGCTTTGGTATTCGATGCCGGTGCGCTCCCGCAGCGCCCTCAGGCAGTCGCGGCTGTAGAGCGCAAGCCCGACCAGCTCGCGCGTGTTGCGCGCCAGCCTTCTCGGAAGGCATTCGAAGAGAAAGCGCAACCCCCATTCCCATTGCGCCAGGCTGGCGCGAGGCCGGAACAGCATCGGCGCGTCCTCGCGCCCCAGCCACTTTACGATCTTGGGCAACACGGCCGGGCGTGCCCATGGTTCGGCGTGTCCGACCGAAATCTGACCGCCATTGGCAAACGACGTTTCTTTGCCGGCCTCGGGCTGACGTTCGACGACGGTGACCTCGTGGCCCGCATCGGCGAGATACCACGCCGATGCGACGCCCACCACGCCCGCCCCAAGCACTACGACTCTCAAACGGAGTTCTCCCCGAAATTTACGCACGCTATGATAGCCACCGCTCCAACCTAGCCAAAAGCGCCGCAATGCCAATCTTTTCGATCGGTGACCGTCAGCCCGAATTCCGCGGCGAGCACCACTACATCGCCCACGACGCGACACTGGTCGGCTCGATTACGATAGAGCACGAAGCGAGCGTCTGGTTCCAGGTTGTCATCCGCGCCGAGAACGACCGTGTTCATCTCGGTGAAGGCTGCAATGTGCAAGACGGGTCCGTGCTGCACGTTGATCCCGGTTTCCCGTTGACGCTGGGGAGAATGGTAACGATCGGACACAAGGTGATGCTGCACGGCTGCACTGTCGGCGAGGGTTCCCTGGTCGGCATCAACAGCGTTGTCATGAACGGCGCACGCATCGGCAAGGGATCCCTGATCGGTGCCAACACGCTGATCCCGGAAGGCAAGGAAATCCCAGACGGCGTACTGGTGCTCGGATCTCCCGGCAAGGTCGTACGCGAACTCCGGTCGCACGAGCGCGACAATTTGTTCAAGATCGCGCAAGGGTACATCGAGCGCTCCAGGTGGTACCGGAGGGAATTTCGCGCGCTGGCGCTGCCGCCTTCCGCGGCCTAGCCGCTCATTTCGGCGCCATGCGGATCGCGCCGTCGAGCCGGATCACTTCCCCGTTCAGCATCTCGTTCTCGATGATGCTTCTCACCAGTTGTGCGTACTCTGCGGGTCGCCCCAGGCGCGGCGGAAACGGAACCATCTTGCCGAGCGAGTCTTGGGCCTCCTTCGGCAGCCCCATCAGCATCGGTGTCTCGAATATGCCCGGTGCGATGGTACAAACGCGGATTCCGCTGCGCGCGAGGTCGCGGGCGATCGGCAGCGTCATGCCGACGACCCCGCCCTTCGAGGCAGAGTACGCCGCCTGACCGATTTGACCGTCGAACGCGGCAACCGAAGCCGTGTTGACGATCACGCCGCGTTCGCCCGCTGCGTTCGGCCCGCCTTTGACCATCGCGTCCGCAGTGATGCGGATCATGTTGAAGGTACCGATCAGGTTCACGCCGACCACGCGCGCGAAGCTCGCGAGCCGATGCGGCCCGTCTTTGCCCATCGTCTTCTCCGCGATGGCGACGCCGGCGCAATTGACCAGGACCTGCACGCCCCCAAACGCACTCAGCGCCAGCTGCACAGCTGCCGCCGCATCGGCTTCTGCCGTAACGTCGGTGCGGACGAAGCGCGCGGCGGCGCCGAGCGACTTCGCAAGCTCGTCGCCCGCCTCCGCCTGCATATCGGCGAGCACCACCTTCGCTCCACCTTCGACTGCCATCCGGGCGGTCGCCGCGCCCAGACCCGATGCGCCGCCGGTGATGAGAAATACGCTGTTCTTGATCTGCATGGGGACTCCGTTGTGAGCGGCCGCAATAGTGACCATTTTCAAGCATATAACGGAATATTCTTGAGGCCACGGCCCCAATCATGGACAATTCCCGTTTTTGAACGGCTGTTCAAAAATCGTGCACGCGCTTCCCAGGGACTCCGCCCAATTACGCCTCGGCTTCGGCATGGACTTCGGCGATCTGTACGATCGCCGTGCGCTGCGCGCGCTGGACGGCGCATTTCTCGCCTTCCTGGGCGAAGCGCACGCCGAGCTTCGCAACCGCCTGGCGGCCGCGCGCGAAGCGCCGGACCGGCTCGCCCCCAAAGACGAGTCGGAACTATTGATCGCGCTCGCACCGCACCTGGACGATTTCATCGCGCGCCTGTTCGGAATCGAGACCGAGGTCCAGGCGCTCGCCGCGCGCCACCATGAGTTGGCGCCGCTGTATTCCGTCAAACGGCTGTTCGTGCAGCGCCGCGCCCTGCACAAGATCAGACCCGAGGAGGCCCAGGGGGTGGACGGCGCGATCGCCGAACAGCAGCTGGTCGCCAGGTTCGGCGAACCGTTCAGCGAGCTTGCTTTCGCGCGCCATGTCACCGCATGGCAGAAGGATGAAGCGACGAACGCGGAGGCGCTCGCGCTCGCCGCGCGCTACGCGGCGTGGGCCACCGTGACGCCAGAGGGGAAAGCAAGACATCGGGCCGGCGTCTTGTTCAAGACACCCAGAAAGCTCGACTTCATGCGTCTGGTCCCGGTCCATACCGATGCCTCGCAGGGGTATCCGCGGCACACCCTTTGCTCCGAGCACCTGCGCCGCCGGGAGGGCTTCGGGCTTACCGACCCCGGCACCGACCTGGTCGGCGCACTCGACCAGGCGAACTACTGCATCTGGTGCCACGAGCAGGGCAAGGATTCGTGCTCGAAGGGGCTGAAGGAGAAAGCCCCCGCGCATGCCTTCAAGAAGACAGTGTTCGGCGTCACCCTCGCCGGCTGCCCGCTGGAGGAGAAGATATCGGAGTTCCACATGGTCAAAACGCGCGGCCAGCTGCTGGCGGCGCTCGCCATAATCACGGTCGACAATGCGATGGTCGCCGGAACGGGGCACCGGATCTGCAATGACTGCATGAAATCCTGCATCTACCAGAAGCAGGAGCCGGTCGACATTCCGCAGGCCGAAACACGCACGCTCAAGGACGTGCTCGGATTGCCGTGGGGATTTGAAATCTACTCGCTCTTGACGCGCTGGAACCCGCTCGATTTGCGGCGACCGTATCCCAGGCCTGCGAGCGGCAAGCGCGTGCTGGTGGTGGGTCTCGGGCCGGCCGGATTCACCGTGGCGCACCACTTGATGAACGATGGCCACACTGTGGTTGGTATCGATGGCCTGAAGATCGAGCCCCTCGACCCGAGCTTGTCCGGCGTCGACCCGCTGGGCGTGCGCAAACCCTTCAGGCCGATCCGCAGCCTCGATGAGCTGTACGA
>DAHVFK010000073.1 GCA_027317055.1 Betaproteobacteria bacterium
CAAGGCGCTGCGGCTCGAGGACATGCGGTTGCCGGTCGCCTACGTGAAGACCTTCGACGGCCCGCCGACCGGGATCGTGGTCGAGCGCGAACGGCTCGACAAGTTCGGCCGGCCGCTGCTGGGTGTGACCGTGAAGCCCAAGCTCGGCCTCTCCGGCCGCAACTACGGCCGCGTGGTCTATGAGGCGCTGAAGGGCGGCCTCGACTTCACCAAGGACGACGAGAACATCAACAGCCAGCCCTTCATGCACTGGCGCGACCGTTTCCTCTACTGCATGGAGGCGGTGAACCGCGCCCAGGCCGCGACCGGCGAGCTGAAGGGCACCTACCTCAACGTCACCGGCGCGACCATGGAGGACATGTACGAGCGCGCCGAGTTCGCCAAGGAGTTGGGCAGCTGCGTGATCATGATCGACCTGGTGATCGGCTACACCGCGATCCAGTCGATGTCGAAGTGGTCGCGCAAAAACGACATGATCCTGCACCTGCACCGCGCGGGGCACTCGACCTACACACGGCAGAAGAGCCACGGCGTGTCGTTCCGGGTGATCTCGAAGTGGATGCGCCTCGCGGGCGTCGATCACATCCACGCTGGTACCGTGGTCGGCAAACTCGAGGGCGATCCGAACTCGGTACAGGGTTTCTACAACGTGCTGCGCGAGAACCACAATCCGGTCGACCTGCAGCGCGGCCTGTTCTTCGAGCAGGACTGGGCAGGCCTGAGAAAAGTGATGCCGGTCGCTTCGGGCGGCATCCACGCCGGGCAGATGCACCAGCTGCTGCACTACCTGGGCGAGGACGTGGTGCTGCAGTTCGGCGGCGGCACCATCGGCCACCCGATGGGCATCGCCGCCGGCGCGGCCGCCAACCGTGTCGCGCTCGAGGCGATGGTGCTGGCGCGCAACGAAGGGCGCGACATCTGGAACGAAGGGCCGCAGATCCTCGAGCAGGCCGCGCGCCACTGCACCCCGCTCAAGGCGGCGCTCGAGACCTGGAAGGACGTGACCTTCGACTACGCTTCGACCGACACGCCCGATTTCGTGCCCACCGCGACCCCCGCCTGACTCCGGAGACCCGCCATGAGATTGACCCAAGGCACCTTTTCCTTCCTTCCGGACCTGAGCGACGCGCAGATCCGGGCCCAGATCGAGTACTGTCTCGGCCGCGGCTGGGCGGTTTCGGTCGAGTACACCGACGACCCGCACCCGCGCAATGCCTACTGGGAGATGTACGGCATGCCGATGTTCGACCTCAAGGAGGCCGCCGGCGTGATGGCCGAGGTCGACGCCTGCCGCAAGACCTTCCCGCGCCACTACGTCAAGGTGAACGCGTTCGACGCCACGCACGGCTGGGAGGCGCTGCGCCTGTCATTCATCGTCAACCGCCCGCCGAACGAGCCGCACTTCAGCCTCGAGCGGGAAGAGGGCGCCGGGCGGCTGCAGCGTTACCGCTTGCGCTACTGATGTCCGCGTCTCCCAGCCCGGCGCTCGACCTGGATACGCTTTACCGCGAATCCCACGTCGCGGGCGCGCTCGAGGCGCTCGAGCGCGAGCTCGTCGGCCTGGTGCCGGTGAAGACGCGTGTGCGCGAAATCGCCGCGCTGCTGGTGGTCGACAAGCTGCGCCGCTCGGTCGGGCTGGAGGCGGGCGCGCCCTCGCTGCACATGAGCTTCACCGGCAACCCCGGAACCGGCAAGACCACGGTCGCCCTGCGCATGGCCGAAATCCTGCACGCGCTCGGCTATTCGAGGAAAGGGCACCTGGTCGCGGTCACGCGCGACGACCTGGTGGGGCAGTACATCGGCCACACTGCGCCGAAGACCAAGGAAGTCCTCAAGCGCGCCATGGGCGGCGTGCTGTTCATCGACGAGGCCTACTACCTCTACCGGCCCGAGAACGAGCGCGACTACGGCCAGGAAGCGATCGAAATCCTGCTGCAGGTGGTGGAGAACCAGCGCGAGGACCTGGTTGTCATCCTCGCCGGCTACAAGGACCGGATGGACAGGTTCTTCTCCTCCAACCCGGGCATGGCCTCGCGCATCGCGCACCACATCGACTTTCCCGACTACGACGAGCGCGAGCTGCTCGCGATCGCCGGCCTGATGCTGGACAACATGAAATACCGCCTGGATGCCGGCGGCGAGGCCGCGCTGCGCGAGTACATCGCGCTGAGGAAGACTCAGCCGCATTTCGCCAATGCGCGCTCGATCCGCAACGCGCTCGACCGGGCGCGTCTGCGCCAGGCGAAGAGGCTGTTCGAGCAGCGCGGCACGCCGCTCACGCGCGAGGCATTGATGGCCATCACGGCCGCGGACATCCGCGCAAGCCGGGTGTTCAAGAACAAGGAGAAAATCGCATGACGCTGCAGGCGCTGATCTTCGACGTCGACGGCACGATCGCGGACACCGAGGAGGTGCATCGGCAGGCGTTCAACGCCGCCTTCCTCGCCATGGACCTGGGCTGGAACTGGAGCGAGGCGGAATACATGGCGCTGCTCAGGGTATCGGGCGGCCCCGAGCGCCTCGCGCACTACGTTGCGAGCCTCAAGGCGAGTCCCGCGGAAAAGCAGCGCCTGGGCGGCCTGGTACCGGCGATCCACCGCGAGAAGACGCGCCTGTACTACGAACTGATCAGCGACGGCCGCGCCGCCGCGCGGCCGGGCGTGGCGCGCCTCATGAACGAGGCGCGCGAAGCCGGCGTGAAGCTCGCTCTGGCAGCCACCAGCACGACGGCGAACGTCGAGGCGCTGGTGGGCGCGGTGCTCGGCCCCAAGGCGCTGGGCTGGTTCGACGCGGTGGCGAGCGCCGACGAAGTGGCGCAGAAAAAGCCCGCGCCGGACCTTTACCGCAGGATCGTCGGCACGCTGCGCGTGGCGGCGGACGCTTGCGTCGCGATCGAGGACTCGGCCAACGGCGTGCTTTCGGCCAAGGCGGCCGAGCTGTACACGATCGCGACGCCTTCGCGCTGGACCGCGACGCAGGATTTTTCGCAGGCCGACCTGGTGCAGCCGAGCCTGGACAAGCCGCTGCTCGGCGTGCAGCGCATCGCGGCGCTGCACGCCGCGCGCGCCACGCGTGCCGCCTAGGGGATGACGATGCGACAGGAAAAGACGATCACCGAGTTCATCATCGGCGAGCAGCGCCGGTCGCCCGGCGCAAGCGGCGGCTTCACCGCGCTGCTGAACGATATTCGCCTCGCCTGCAAGCGCATCGCCTACCTGGTGGGAAAGGGGGCGCTGGCCGATGTTCCGGCGGACGCGATGCGCCAGATCGCCAACGAAACCTTCCTGCGCACCAACGAATGGGGCGGCCACCTCATGGCGATGGCATCGGAGTCCGACCCCGCGCCGCACCCGATTCCGGACAAGTACCCGCGCGGGCGCTACCTGCTCGCGTTCGATCCGCTGTGCGGCGGCTCGTCGCTCGACGTCAACGCGGTCGCGGGCAGCCTGTTCTCGGTGCTGCGCGCGCCGAACGAATCAACGGGGGCGGAGAGCGACTTCCTGCAGCCCGGCTCGGCGCAGGTTTGCTCGGGCTATGCGATCTACGGTCCGACCACCATGCTGGTGCTCGCGCTGGAGGGCGGCGTGAACGGCTTCACCCTCGATCGCGAGATCGGCGAGTTCATGCTGACGCATCCGTCGCTACGCGTTGCCGAGGACAGCGTGGAGTTCGCGATCGACAACTCGGGCGCGCGATTGTGGGAACCGGCGGTCAAGCGCTACGTCGAGGAATGCCTCGCCGGGGCGGCCGGGCCGCGCGGGCGCGATTTCACCATGCGCTGGGCCGCGTCGCTGGTCGCCGACGCGCACCGTATCCTGATGCGCGGCGGCGTGTTCCTCTCTCCGCGCGGAACCGCGGAGGGCTGGCGCGAAGGCCGCCACGAGCTGCTGTTCGAGTCCAATCCGCTCGGCTACCTGATCGAGCGCGCCGGGGGGCGGGCGAGCACCGGCGACGGACCGCTGCTGGAGGTCGGGCCTCTCGCGTTGCACCAGCGCAGTCCGCTCATCTTCGGCTCGCGCAACGAGGTCGAGCGCCTCGAGCAGTACCACCGCGACCACAACCAGCGCGATTACGACGCGCCCCTGTTCGGCACGCGCGGGCTGTTCCGCGCCCCGGCCGAGCTCTGAAAGGACGCCGCATGTCGGCCAAGCACCCAGTCATCGCGATCACCGGCTCCTCGGGCGCCGGCACCACCTCGGTATCGAAGACCTTCGAGCAGATCTTCTACCGCGAGAACGTCAAGGCGGCGTTCGTCGAAGGCGACGCCTTCCACAGATACGACCGCGAGGAGATGAAGCGCAGGATGGCCGAGGAAGTCGAGCGCGGCAACCAGCACTTCAGTCACTTCGGTCCGGAGGCGAACCTGTTCGCGGAGCTCGCGCAGCTGTTTCGCGACTACGCGGCGCGCGGCGGCGGGCGCACGCGCAAGTACCTGCACAACGATGCCGAAGCCGCGCCCTACGAACAAAAGCCCGGCACCTTCACGCCCTGGGAGGATCTGCCGGCCGGCACCGACATGCTGTTCTACGAAGGCCTGCACGGCGGGGTGGCGCACGGCGAGGTCGACGTCGCCTCGCACGTCGACCTGCTGATCGGCGTGGTGCCGGTGATCAACCTGGAGTGGATCCAGAAGCTGCACCGCGACCGCGCCACGCGCGGCTACTCGACCGAAGCCGTGACCGACACCATCCTGCGGCGCATGAACGACTTCGTGAACTACATTACGCCGCAGTTCGCCCGCACCCACATCAACTTCCAGCGCGTCCCGGTGGTCGACACCTCGAACCCTTTCATCGCGCGCCACATTCCGAGCGCGGACGAGAGCCTGCTGGTGATCCGCTTCGCCAATCCGCGCGGCATCGATTTTCCCTACCTGCTGTCGATGCTGCACGACTCGTTCATGTCGCGCCCGAACACCATCGTCTGCCCGGGCGGCAAGATCGACCTCGCGATGCAGCTCATCTTCACGCCGATGATCTGGCGGTTGATGGACCGGCGCAGGCAGGCGCTCGAGCGCTAGGCCATCGGCATTCAATCATCTAGGAGGGGGAAATGGCATTCACATCGCTGCGCCAGCTGCTGGACCACGCCGCGGAGCACCGCTACGGCGTGCCGGCGTTCAACATCAACAACCTGGAGCAGATCCAGGCCATTATGCAGGCGGCCGACGAGAGCTCGAGCCCGGTGATCCTGCAGGCCTCGGCCGGCGCGCGCAAATACGCCGGCGAAGCCTTCCTGCGCAAGATGGTCGAGGCCGCGGTCGAGTCCTACCCGCACATCCCGGTGGTGCTGCACCAGGACCACGGCGCGAGCCCCGCAGTGTGCCAGGCTGCGATCCGCTCGGGCTTCACCAGCGTGATGATGGACGGCTCGCTGCTGGAGGACATGAAGACGCCGGCGGACTACGAGTACAACGTGGCGGTGACGCGGCGCGCAGTCGAAATGGCGCACGCGGTCGGCGTCTCGGTCGAGGGCGAGCTCGGCTGCCTGGGGTCGCTCGAGACCGGCACCGCGGGCAAGGAGGACGGTGTCGGCGCCGAAGGCCATCTCGCGCGCGAGCAGCTGCTGACCGACCCGGAGCAGGCGGCGGACTTCGTCCAGCGCACCGGCGTCGATGCGCTCGCGGTGGCGATCGGCACCTCGCACGGCGCCTACAAGTTCAGCAAGCAGCCGACCGGCGACGTGCTGGCGATCGACCGCATCCGCGACATTCACGCCCGAATCCCGAACACGCACCTGGTGATGCACGGCTCTTCCAGCGTGCCGCAGGAATGGCTGGACGTGATCCGCAGTCACGGCGGCCAGATCGCGCAGACCTACGGCGTTCCGGTCGAGGCGATCCTGCAGGGCATCAAACACGGCGTGCGCAAGATCAACATCGACACCGACATCCGGCTGGCGATGACCGGCGCGATGCGCCGCGCGATGGCCGAGGATCCGGCCGAGTTCGACCCGCGCAGGTTTCTGAAGGCGGCGACGGCGGCGGCGCGGGCGCTGTGCAAGGAGCGTTTCGAGGCTTTCGGCTGCGCGGGGGAGGCGCCGCGCATCCGGCCCGAGCCGCTCGAGCGCATGGCCCAGCGATATTTTTCGGCTCCGGCGCTGACGCGCGCGGCCTGAGTCATTAAAATACCGCCATGAACTCCCCGACCACGGCGGCCGTGGCCGCCCCCCCTGCTTCGTCCCAGGAGTCCCTGCAGCGAGACATGGCCAACGCGCTGCGCGCGCTCGCCATGGACGCGGTGCAGGCCGCGAATTCGGGTCATCCGGGCATGCCGATGGGCATGGCCGAGATCGCGCTCGCGCTATGGAACCGGCACCTGCGCCACAACCCCGCCGACCCGCACTGGCCCGACCGCGACCGCTTCATGCTCTCGAACGGCCACGGCTCGATGCTGCAGTACGGCCTGCTGCATCTGACTGGCTACGACTTGCCGATCGACGAGCTCAAGCGCTTCCGCCAGCTCGGCTCCAAGACGCCGGGACACCCGGAATACCGTTGCACGCCGGGGGTGGAAACCACTACCGGGCCGTTGGGCCAGGGCGTCGCCAACGGCGTCGGGATGGCGATCGCCGAGAGGGTACTGGCCGATCATTTCAATCGGCCGGGCTTCGACGTGGTCGACCATCACACCTACGTGTTCATGGGCGATGGCTGCATGATGGAGGGCATTTCGCACGAAGCCTGCGCGCTTGCCGGCACCCTCGGACTGGGCAAGCTGATCGTCTTCTACGACGACAACGGCATTTCGATCGACTCCGAAAAGGGGCAGATCCGGCAGTGGTACACCGACGACGTGCCCAAGCGCTTCGCCGCCTACGGCTGGCAGGTGATCCCGCATGTCGATGGCCACGACGTCGCCGCAGTCGACAAGGCGATCCGCAAGGCTAAGCGGGAAAAGTCGCGCCCGACGCTGATCTGCTGCAAGACCGTGATCGCGAAAGGCGCGCCTCACAAGCACAACACCGGCGCCGCGCACGGCTCGCCGCTCGGCGTGGACGAGGTCGCGGCGACGCGCGTCGAGATCGGCTGGCCCTATCCGCCGTTCGAGATCCCAAAGCCCGTCTACGACGCGTGGAACGCGCGCGCCACGGGTGCCAGCCGGCAGCGGCGCTGGCACAAGCAGTTCGCTGCCTACCAGCTGGCGCATCCCGAGCTGGCGGGCGAATTCCGCCGCCGCATGGCGGGCGAGCTGCCGCCGGAATTCGACGCACTGGTGGCAAAACTGGTGCACGACTGCGACGCGAAGGCCGAGACGATCGCCACGCGCAAGGCCTCGCAAAACCTGCTCGAAGCGCTGCAGCCCGAGTTGCCGGAATTGGTAGGCGGGTCGGCGGACCTCGCCCCTTCCAACCTCACGATCGTCAAGGGCTCGAGGGCGATCGGGCATACCGGCGGCGGCAATTACCTGTTTTACGGCGTGCGCGAGTTCGGCATGTGCGCCATCATGAACGGCCTGTCGCTGCACGGCGGGCTGGTGCCCTACGGCGGCACCTTCCTCATCTTTTCGGACTACGCGCGCAACGCGCTGCGCATGGCCGCCCTGATCGGCACACGCGTCATCTACGTGTTCACGCATGACTCCATAGGCTTGGGCGAGGACGGGCCGACGCACCAGCCGATCGAGCAGGCCGCGACCCTGCGCCTGATCCCCAACATGGAGGTCTGGCGCCCTTGCGACACGGTGGAGACCGCGGTTGCCTGGGGTGCCGCGCTCGCGCGCAAGAACGGGCCGACGGCGCTGCTGCTGTCGCGCCAGAACCTCGCGTTCGCGAGGCGCGACGCGGCCGGGCTCGAAGATGTGCGGCGCGGCGGCTACGTGCTTTCGGAGGCGAGCGGGGCGCCGCGCGCTGCGATCATCGCCACCGGATCGGAGGTGGCGCTCGCACTCGCCGCGCAAAAGCAGCTCGCGGGCGAGGGTATCGGCGTGCGCGTGGTGTCGATGCCCTCGAGCACCGCATTCGACCGGCAAGAACAGTCCTACCGCGACGCGGTGCTGCCGCGCGGCATGCCGCGCGTGGCGGTCGAAGCGGGCGTCACCGGATTCTGGCGCAAGTACGTCGGGCTCGAAGGCGCGGTGATCGGCATCGACCGCTTCGGCGAGTCGGCGCCGGCCGGGGAACTGTTCAAGCATTTCGGGTTCACAGCGGAGAAAGTGGTTCAGGCCGCGAAGTCCGTCATCCAGGAGTAGCCATGGCAATCAAGATCGCAATCAACGGCTTCGGCCGCATCGGGCGCAACATCCTGCGTGCGCACTACGAGTACGGCAAGAAGCAGGGGTTGCAGTTCGTCGCCCTGAACGACCTCGGCGACGCCAAGACCAACGCGCACTTGCTCAGGCATGACACCGCGCACGGCCCGTTCCGCGGCAAGGTCGAGGTCGACGGCGACGCGCTGGTGGTGAACGGCGACCGCATCAAGGTGCTGGCGGAACGCGACCCCGCCAAGCTGCCCTGGAAGGATCTCGGCGTCGACGTGGTGTTCGAGTGCACCGGCCTTTTCACCAGTAAGGCGAAGACGAGCGCCCACCTGCAGGCGGGGGCGAAGAAAGTGATCATCTCGGCGCCCGGGGACAAGGACGTCGACCGCACCATCGTGATGGGGGTCAACGACAAGGACCTCAGAGGCAGCGACACGGTGATCTCGAATGCCTCGTGCACCACCAACTGCCTGGCACCGATGGTGAAGGCGCTCGACGACAGCATCGGGGTGGTGAACGGCTTGATGACCACGATCCATGCCTACACCAACGATCAGGTGTTGACCGACGTCTACCACAAGGACCTGCGGCGGGCGCGTTCCGCGTCGCAGAACATGATCCCGACCAAGACCGGCGCCGCGGCCGCCGTGGGGCTGGTGCTGCCGCACCTGAACGGCAAGCTCGACGGCTTTGCCATCCGCGTGCCGACGATCAACGTCTCGATCGTCGACCTGACCTTCGTCGCCAAGAAGGCGACCACCGCCGATGAGGTGAATGCCGCGGTGAAAAAGGCGTCCGAGGGCCCGTTGAAGGGCATCCTCGAATACAGCACCGAGCCGCTGGTGTCGTCGGACTTCAACCACAACCCCGCCAGCTCGATCTTCGATTCGACGCTGACCAAGATAACGGGCGGCACGCTGGTGAAGGTCACCTCCTGGTACGACAACGAGTGGGGCTTCAGCAACCGCATGCTCGACGCCGCCGTGGCATTGATGAACGCGAAGTAAGTCATGCGCTTCAAGCGCATGAGCGAGCTCGACCTGCGCGGCAAGCGCGTGCTGATCCGCGCCGATCTCAACGTGCCGCTGGACGACGCCGGAGCCGTGTCGGACGACACGCGCATCCGCGCATCGCTGCCCGGCATCCGGCGCGCGCTGGAGCAGGGTGCGGCGGTGATGGTGACTTCGCACCTCGGCCGCCCCAAGGAGGGCGAGCTCAGGCCCGAGGACTCGCTTGCTCCGGTCGCGAAACGCCTCGGGGAACTTCTGAATCTGAAAATCAGACTCATACCAGATTGGCTTGGTGGAGTATCCGTGCGCCCCGGCGAACTGGTCGTGCTCGAGAACTGCCGCGTCAACAAGGGCGAGAAGAAGGACGACGAGGCGCTGGCGAAAAGAATCGCCGCGCTGTGCGACGTTTACGTGAACGACGCCTTCGGCACCGCGCACCGCGCCGAGGCGACCACCCACGGCGTGGCGCGCTTCGCGCCGGTGGCCTGCGCCGGACCGCTGATGGCCGCCGAGCTCGACGCGCTCGGCAAGGCGCTCGCCAGCCCGGCACGGCCGCTCGTGGCAATCGTCGCTGGCTCCAAGGTCTCGACCAAGCTCACCATCCTCGCCGCCCTGGCGCGGAAGGTCGATCAGCTCGTGGTCGGTGGCGGCATCGCCAATACCTTCATGCTCGCCAGCGGGCTGGCGATCGGCAAGTCGCTCGCCGAGCCGGATCTCGTCGAGGAGGCGAAGAAGGTCATGGCCGCGACCAAGGTGCCGCTTCCGGTCGACGTTGTGGTGGCGAAGTCGATCGACGCCGCAAGCGGAACGGTGAAGGCGGCGAAGGACGTCGCGGCTGACGAGATGATCCTCGACATCGGGCCGCAGAGCGCAGCGCAGCTCGCGCAGAGCCTCGAGACCGCGGGGACCGTCGTCTGGAACGGCCCGGTCGGCGTGTTCGAGCGCGAGCCCTTCGCCAAGGGCACCGAGGTCGTGGCGCGCGCCATCGCCGAGTCGAAGGCATACTCGATCGCGGGCGGCGGCGACACGGTCGCGGCGATCAACAAGTACGGCATCGCCGGCAAGATCGGCTACATCTCGACCGCCGGTGGCGCCTTCCTCGAGTTCCTCGAAGGCAAGACCCTGCCGGCGGTGGCGGCGCTGGAGGCCCGGGCGGCGGGTTAGCTGTTTGCAAGTGAAAGATAACTAGTTTATTCTTTCATTTGAAAGGAGCTACCCCTGACCGCCCAACTTTCCGCCCGCCGCGCGCTGCAGCCCGAACCGGGCGCGGTGCTGACCAAGGCCCTGCTGCGGGCCGCGCAGCTGCTCGGGCTTTCCAACGCCTGCCTCGGGCGCGTGCTCGGGGTGAGCGAGGCGAGCATTTCCCGCCTCGTCACGGGCGCGCGCACGATCGACCCGGCGAGCAAGGAGGGCGAGCTGGCGCTGATCCTGGTGCGCGTGTACCGCTCGCTCGACGCCGTGGTGGGCTGCGACGAGGCGCAGCGCCGGGCGTGGATGCGCGGCCACAACCGCGCCCTCAACGGCAAGCCGGCCGAGCTCGTCGAACGCGCCGAAGGCTTGGTCGCGGTGGTCGGCTACCTGGACGCGATGCGCGCGCCGGCGTGACGCGCGCCTGGAAGGCGGACTGGTTCGACGGCGGGGTGCGGGTGCGCGCCGCCGTGCTGTGGCGCGGGGTCGAGGCGCAGCACCTGGTCGCGACCATGCGTCTCGCGGACAATCTGCAAGAGCAGCGCGTGCTCGAGGAACTGCTCGAGGCCAGCAAGCCGCCGCTGCCGGAGGCGGCGCGCGCAAAGCACTACCTGATCTTCACCCCGTATCGCTACCGCTCGCCCGTCGCCTCGCGCTTTCGGCGCGCTGCGGATCCGGGCGTGTGGTACGGCGCGGAAGACCTCGAGACCGCGTGCGCCGAGGTGGCTTACTGGAAATGGCGCTTTCTCACCGACAGCGACGCGTTCGCCGGCCAGGCGCTTCACACCCAGCACAGCTTGTTCAGGGCCAACGCACGCGGGCGCTGCGCCGACCTGACGACCGCGCCGTGGAAGGCCTCCGAGCGCGCCTGGCGTCACAAGACAGATTATTCGGCGTGTCAGGATCTGGCCGACGAGGCGCGCAGGCGCAACCTGGCATGGGTCCGCTACGCGGCCGTGCGCGCACCCGTTGGCG
>DAHVFK010000074.1 GCA_027317055.1 Betaproteobacteria bacterium
GGCCCTGATCTCCTCGCGGCTCGCGTTGCGGCAGGCGAGCGGCCTCCCGCCGTAGCCCATGTGCTGGTTGAGCAGCGTGCTCGAGAAGCCGAACGCCCCGGCGTCCACCGCCTCGCCGAGCAGGCGCTTTAGCTTCGCCGTCTCGTCTTGCGTCGCGGCGCGCTCCATCGACGCCTCGCCCATCACGTAGTGCCGCAGCGGCGTGAGCGGCGCGAGAAAGGCGAGGTTGAGCGCGGGCTTCCTGCGCGCCGCCGCATCCATGTACTGCGGGAAAGTCTCCCAGTCCCAGGTGATCCCGGCCTGCAGCACCTCGAACGGGATCGCCTCGACGTTGACCAGGTCGCGCATCGCCACCTCGCGCGCCCCGGGCCGGCAGGGCGCGATTCCCACCCCGCAGTTGCCCATCACCACGCTGGTCACCCCGTGCCAGGAGGACGGCGTGGTCGCCCCGTCCCAGCAGATCTGCGCGTCGTAGTGCGTGTGCGGGTCGATGAACCCGGGCGCGACCGCGAGCCCTTCGGCGTCGATCTTGCGCTTCGCCGGGCCGAGGTCCTCACCCACCGCGACGATCCTGCCCGCGGCGATCGCGACGTCCGCGCGCCGCGCCGGCGCGCCCGTGCCGTCGATGACGGTGCCTTGCCTGATGACGATGTCGTGGCTCATAAGTGGTAGATTCGGCACTCCAATAAATCGAACAATCCGTTTTCAGGGAGGGTACAACAATGAAAGCATCTTCACTAAGCTTTCGCGCCGCCGTGCTGTTCGTGATCGCAGGGATGGTATGGGGGCTGTACATGGCGATCTCGCAGAACCACGCCACGTTCCCCGCGCACGCCCACCTCAACCTGCTGGGCTGGGTGTCGCTGTTCCTGTTCGGCATCTTCTACCACCTTCACCCGGAAATCGACCGCAGCCGCGCCGCGCGAGTGCAGGTGTGGATCTGGATGGCCGGCGTCGTGATCCAGGCCTTCGGCGTCGCGAGGATCTTTACCGGGCACCCGAGCGGCGAGGCGTTCGCCGCGACCGGCTCGTTCATCGTGCTCGGCGCGATGATCCTGTTCGCCTGGCTGGTCTACCGGCGCGAGGGCTACGCCGCGGCATGAGGAATCAATCCGGCATTCCCGCGCGGCGCCACGCCCCGCCGAAATCGTCGAAGACTTCCGCGTTCACGCCGACGGTGACGCGGTAGCGGGCGATGCTGAAGCCGGGGTCGAGCGCGAGCAGCGCCGCGACCACGGCCTTCGCCTCGTCTGCGCGCCCCAGGCGCGCCAGCGCCGCCGCGAGGTACGCGTACGGGACGCTGAAGGTCGGGTTTGCCTCGACGGCGCGCCGCGCCCAGGCCTGCGCGCCGTCGTAGCGCCCGAGGCGAAAGCTCGCGCCCGCGAGCGCCAGGTACGAAAGGTAGTTGAGCGAATCGAACGGGCTCAGTTCGAGCGCCCGTTCGGCGCGCCTGATCGCGGTCTCGCTCTCCCCGCTCCAGGCCAGCGCGACCGCGCTGGTGCCAAGCGCAACGACGCTCGAAGGGCTGAGCGCGAGCGCACGGTCGAAAAGGTCGAACGCAGTGTCCGCGTCGTGCCGGTCGAACCAGGTCACGAAGGCCGCGATCGCGAGCGTGAGCGCGTCGTCGCTCCCGCCCGCCACGGCCGACTGCGCGTGGCGGATCGAGGCCTGGCGATCCTCCTCGCGCAGGCCGCCGCGGCTGAAGCGCACGTGCAGGCACCAGGCGAGCATCGCGTGCGCGAGCGAGTAATCGGGCTCGAGCTCCAGCGCCTTCTCCAGCAGCGGGATCGCGGGCGCGGACGCTTGCGGCATGAGCTTGTAGAGATACGGCAGCGCGCGCAGCAGCAGGTCGTAGGCATCCAGCGTCTCCGGGCGCTTGCGCCGGACCCGCTCGACCTCGGCCTTCCTCAGCCCCGGCTCGATCGCGCCGACCACGGATAGCGCGATCTCGTCCTGCACCTCGAACAGGTCGCCGAGCCGCCTGTCGTAGCGCTCGGCCCAGAGCTGCGTCGCGCTGCGCGCCTCGACCAGCTGGGCGGCGATGCGCACGCGATCCTCGAACCGGCGCACGCTTCCCTGCAGCACGTAGCGCACCCCGAGCTCGCGTCCGACCTGCCGCGCGTCGACAGCCCTTGCCCGGTACACGAAGCTCGAGTTGCGCGCGATGACCGACAGCCACTTGACGCGCGATAGCCCGGCGATGACGTCCTCGACCACGCCGTCGGCGAAATAGCCCTGCGCCGGATCGCTGCCAAG
This sequence comes from Betaproteobacteria bacterium, assembly GCA_027317055.1. GTDB lineage: Bacteria > Pseudomonadota > Gammaproteobacteria > Burkholderiales > SG8-39 > DAHVFK01. Next base: position 2,257 of record DAHVFK010000074.1, read on the forward strand.
GTTCTCGAACGGCAGCACCGCGATCGACGGCCGGCCGGAAAGCGCCGCCGCGCGCGCGCCGCCGTCTTCGACGCCCAGCAGGCGGTAGCCGCGGCCCGGCACCGTGACCAGGTGCACCGGCGCGCTGCGCTCCTCGCCCAGCGCCTTGCGCAGCGCGGACACGTGCACCTGGATGTTGTTCTCTTCCACCACCAGCCCCGGCCAGACCTTCGCCATCAGCTCGTCCTTGCCGACCACCTCCCCGCGCGCGGCGGCGAGCGCACACAGGATGTCGAGCGCCTTGCTCTTCAGCTCCAGCGCAACGCCGTCGCGCAACAGCTTGCGCTGCCCGGGATCGAGGCGGAATTCGCCGAAGCTCAGCGCGTCGCCTGACATGCCCGTCATTCAGAACAATTAAGGACCTGAAGCAAGGACTTTCGCGCCGCCCTGCCCTACGCTAGGGCGCAAATGAGCTCGCATGTTACCCGCAAAGCCGACGCGATCGACAGCGTCATCCGCGCGCGCAAAACGACCCGCGCGTTCCGCCCCGACCCGGTGCCGCGCGCGCGGCTGGCCGAGATCCTCGAGCTCGCGCGCTGCGCGCCGAGCACCTTCAACACCCAGCCCTGGCGCGTGCACCTGCTGGCCGGCGAAGCCAAGCGCGCGCTGAGCGAGGCGATCCTGCGCGCACACGCGGCCAACGCCGTGGCGCCGTTCTCGCCTTTCCCCGAACCGCCGCCGCCCGAATGCGCCGCGCGCCGGCACGACTTCGGCAGCCGCTACTACGCTTCGCTCGGCATCGATCGCGCCGACATGGCCGCGCGCGGACGCCAGACCGGCCGCAATTTCCAGTTCTTCGACGCGCCCATAGGGCTTATCTTCACCATCGACGGCACGCTCACGCGGCATAGTTGGCTCGACTACGGCCTGTTCCTGCAGAACCTCATGCTCGCCGCCCACGCCCGCGGCCTCGCTACCTGCCCCCAGGTCTCCTTCGTGCGCTACCAGGAGGTCATCGCCGCAACGTTGGCGCTCGCACCCGAAGAGACGGTGGCGTGCGGCATGTCTCTCGGTTACGCCGACGAGCAGGCACCCGTGAACCGGTTCGACATGCCGCGCGAGCCGCTGGAGGAATTCACGCGCTGGTTCGGCTTCGACCGGGACCCGGCTTAGCCGCTGCAGATCGGCATCGAATCGCCCATCCGCGCGCACCCTAGTGCTCAGCCCGACAGCAGGCCGCTGATGCCGAGCAGAATCATGATCAGCACCAGGACGATCCCCGCGCCGAGCCCGGCGATCGCAATCTGCATGGTCGAGTAGCCCTTTTCCTCCGGTTCTTCGCTCATGTTCCCCCTCCTCGTGCGTCCGCCGCCACGCTCTCGAGCAGCGCGAGCAGGCCCCTGAGAAGCACAACCGGCGTCGGCGGGCAGCCGGGGATATGCAGGTCGACCGGCAGCACCTTCGAGACGCCCCCGACGCAGGCCGGGCTGGCGGCGTAGAGCCCGCCGTCGCGCGCGCAATCGCCGCACGCCACGACCCACTTCGGATCGGGCGTGGCGCGGTAGGTGCGCTCCAACGCTTCGCGCATGTTCACGCTCACCGGTCCCGTGACCAGCAGCACGTCGGCGTGGCGCGGCGAGGCGACGAAGCGCAGGCCGAATCGCTCGAGATCGTAGAGCACGTTGCCGAGCGCGTGGATTTCCAGCTCGCAGCCGTTGCACGAGCCGGCATCCACTTCCCGGATCGACAGCGCCCGCCCCAGGCGCCGGTGGGACGCCTGGCTCACGCGCGCGGCGAGCTCGGCCAGCGCGCGCTCGTCGGGCGCGGGCGCGGGCTCGGTGAGTGTGCCCTGCACGAAGCTTTTGAACAGCAATCTACGCATGCCGGGTCACCCTACAGGTCGTGTCCGGAGTAGGAACAATTGAATGATTTGTTGCACAGAGGGAAGTCGGCCACGATGTTGCCCTCGATCGCCGCCTCGAGCAGCGGCCATTGGAACCAGGACGGGTCGCGCAGGTGGCAGCGCTCGACGCGCCCGTCAGGCGTGATCCTGACCCAGGCGAAGATGTCGCCGCGGAATCCCTCGACCAGCGCGGCGCCTTCGCCCGCATCGCGCCCCGAACGCGGCCCGTCCGGGCAGGCGAGCGATCCGGGCGGAAGCCGGGCCAGTATCTGCTCGATCAGCGCGAGGCTCTGCTCGACCTCGCGGATGCGAATCCAGACGCGCGCGTTCACGTCGCCCGCATGCACGACCGGGACCTCGAAATGAAGCGCTTCATAGGGCGCATAACCGGGCGTGCGGCGCGCATCGAAGTCGCGCCCCGAGGCGCGCCCGACGAAGCCGCCGGCGGCATATTGGCGCGCAAGCGCCGGCGTCAGAATGCCGGTCCCGACCGTGCGGTCCTTGAGCGATGCGGTGTTCTCGTAAACTTCGATCAGGTCCGGAAAGTCCTTGCGAACCTGCGCCACCAGCGCGCGCAGGCGCCGCTCGCCGTCGGGCGGCAGATCGCAGCTCACGCCGCCGGGCACGACGCGGTCCATCATCAGCCGGTGACCGAAGCAGGCGTCCGCGGCGCGCAGCACCCGCTCGCGCAGCAGGCCGAATTGCGCGTGCAAGATGGCGAACGCGGCGTCGTTGCAGACCGCGCCGATGTCGCCCAGGTGATTGGCGAGCCGCTCGAGCTCCGCCAGCAGCGCGCGCAGCCAGGCCGCGCGCGGCGGGATTTCCAGCTCGAGCGCCGCCTCCACCGCCTGGGCAAAGGCGAGGCTGCAGGCGACCGTGCTGTCGCCGGAGAGGCGCCCCGCGAGCGCGGCCGCGCGCTCGAGCGAGGCGCCGGCCATGAGCGCGTTGACGCCCTTGTGGGCGTAGCCGAGGCGCTCCTCCAGCCGCACCACGGTCTCGCCGTTGGCGGTGAAACGGAAGTGGCCCGGCTCGATGATCCCGGCGTGCACCGGGCCCACCGGGATCTGGTGCAGGCTCTCGCCCTCCGCCGGCAGGAACCGGTAGTCGCCGTCGTGGCGCAGCCACGGCCGCGTGTCGGGCAGGCCTTCGGGCTCCAGCCCGACCAGATCGCGCAACGCCCGCTCCGGCCGGATCGCCGGCGCGTGCACGCGCCCGACCGAGGGATAACGGTTAGCGGGGCATTCGACGCTGAGCACGACGCACGCATCGGTGGTTTGCTCCATGAGCGCCATGTGCGCGAAGCCGGGCTCGCCCCACAAGCCGAGCAGCGCCAATTCGCCGTCTTGCAGCCGTGCCGCGGCCTGCTCCCAGTCCTCGCGGCGCTTGATCGAACGCTGCCAGTTCGGGGTCGGCATATGCGCTTACCTGAGAAGACCCGCGACGTGCTGGAACCACGCCATGAGCGCGGGCGGGAGCCAGATTCCGGCCACGAGCACGAGCGCGAAATGCGCCACCACCGGCGCGAACGACGCCTTGGCGGGCGCGCGGCCGCCGTCCGGATCGCCGAACGCGAGCCCGTTCAGGCGCAGCAGCAACGCCCCGAACGCGACCAGCAGGGCGAGGCCGAGTACGATCGCGAGCAGCGGATGGCGCGCGAAGGTGGTCGTCACGATGAGGAATTCGGTCATGAACAAGCCCATCGGAGGCAGCCCGGCGATCGCGGCGACGCCGAACACGAGCCCCCAGCCGAGCGCGGGGTGCGACACCGTGAGCCCGCGGATGTCGGGCATGTGCTGGGTTCCCTTCACCTGCGAAATGTGGCCGACGCAGTAGAAGATCGCGGACTTGGTGAGGCTGTGCAGCGTCATGTGCAGCAGGCCGGCGAAATTGGCGAGCGGGCCGCCCATACCGAAGGCGAAGGTGACGATGCCCATGTGCTCGATCGAGGAGTAGCCGAACATGCGCTTGATGTCGTGCCGCCGGTAGAGCATGAACGCGGCGAACACCACCGACAGCAGGCCGAGCGAGACCATGAGTGGTCCCGGCGCGAAGGCCCCCGGGTTGGCCGACATAATGCTCTTGAAGCGCAGCACCGCGAACAGCGCCACGTTGAGCAGCAGGCCGGAAAGCACCGCCGAAATCGGCGTCGGGCCTTCGGCGTGCGCGTCCGGCAGCCAGGCGTGCAGCGGCACCAGGCCCACCTTGGTGCCGTAGCCGAGCAGCAGGAACAGGAAGGCGAGGTTGAGCAGTGCGGGGTCGAACTCGGGCGCCCTCTTCACGAGCACGTTCCAGGCCATCGCGTCCAGGCCTTCTCCCACCACCGAATGCGCCGCCAGGTAGACCAGGATGGTGCCGAACAGCGCCAGCGCGATGCCAACGCTGCCCAGCAGAAAATACTTCCACGCCGCCTCGAGCGCGGCGGGGGTGCGGTAGATGCCGACCATCAGCACCGTGGTGAGCGTCGCGAGCTCGATCGCGACCCACATCAGGCCCACGTTGTTGGAAAGCAGCGCCAGGTTCATGCCGAACATCAGCGTCTGGTACATCGCGTGGTAGAAGCGCAGGTAGACCGGGGTCAGCTTGCCGCTCTCGAGCTCGTGCGCGATGTAGCTGCCGCTGAACACGCTGGTGGTGAAGCCGACGAAGGTGCTCAGCACGATGAACACGACGTTCAGATCGTCGACGATGAGATAGCGCCCGGTAGCCGGGCGCTCGAAGAACAGCACCGTCGCCGCGAGGAAGGTCAGCAGCGCCGCCAGCACGTTTAACCGCGCCGTCAGCCTGTCGTCCGGCAACGCCGCGAGCAGGCCCGCGCTCAGCGCGGGGATGATCAGCACCGCGCCGACGAAGAAGTTGCCCGGGTCCGTCACAACTGCTCGCCCCGATATTGGTGCAGCGCGTGGATATCGACCGTGTCGAAGCGCTCGCGGATGCGGAACAGGAACACCCCGATCACGATCAGCGCGATCAGAATCGAGAATGCGACGCTGATCTCCACCACCAGCGGCATCCCCTTGGCGCCGGTCGCGGCCAGAATCAGCCCGTTCTCGATCGACATGAAGCCGATCACCTGGCTCACCGCGTTGCGGCGCGAGATCATCATCAGCAGGCCGAGCAGCAGCACCGAGAGCGCGAACGCGAGATCCTGCTGGGTCAGCGTTCCCGCCTTGGCGGTGATCGGCAGCATGACCATGATCGAAAGCGCCACCAGGCCGATGCCCGCGAGCATCGTCTGCCCGATGCCGACCACGGTCTCTATGGTGCGATGGATCCCGAGCTGCACGATGATGCGATGCAAGGCAAGCGGGATCACGATCGCCTTGACGATCAGGGCGATCGCGGCGGTGATGTACAGGTGCGGCGCGTGCTGGATATGCGCCTGCCAGGCGACCGAGAGCGAGACCACCAGCGCGTGCAACGCGAAATTGTTCACCAGGCCGGTCATGCGATCCTGGTAGAGCAGCATGAAGCTCACCAGCACGAGGCCGCCGGCCAGCAGGTGCGCGACATCGAGGGCGAGGCGGTCCATCAGCCGGCCAGAGTGACGAACAGCAGCAGCGTGGCGAGGAAACCGAGCATCAGCGCCGCACCGAGGAAATCCGGCACGCGGAACACGCGCATCTTCGCGATCGCGGTCTCGAACACCGCGAGCAGGAAGCCGCCGGCGGCGAGCTTCAGCAGGTACACCCCGATGCCGGCGAAGTAGGCCGCGGGCCCCTGCCCCGAAATCGCGATCCCCCAGGGAAAGAAGACGCAGGCGATGACCGAGACGTACAGCAGCAGCTTCAGGTACGCGGCCGCCTCGATCAGCGCCAGGTGGCGCCCCGAATACTCCAGGATCATCGCCTCGTGCACCATCGTCAGCTCAAGGTGCGTGGCGGGGTTGTCGATCGGAATGCGGGCGTTTTCCGCCAGCGCCACCATGACCAGCCCGATCAGCGCGAGCGCGATCGAGAACCGCAGCCCGACGTCGGATGCCTGCATCGACGCCGCGATGGAGGACAGCTGGGTCGAGCCGGCGAGCAGCGAGAGCGTGAACACCACCATCAGCATCGCCGGCTCGGCGAGCGAGGCGATCAGCATCTCGCGGCTCGATCCGATGCCGCCGAAGCTGGTGCCGACGTCGAGCCCGGCCAGGGCGAGCATGAAGCGCGCGCTGCCCAGCAGCGCGACGATGGCGATCACGTCGGCCGCATAGCTGAAGATCAGGCCGATGGCGAAAGTGGGAACGAGCGAGACCGCCACCCAGGTGGTGGCGAAGATCAGGTACGGCGCGACGCGAAACACCCAGGACGCCGAGTCCGCGAGCACGACGTCCTTGCGCAGCAGGCGCAGCAGCTCGCGGTAGTGCTGCGCGAGCGGCGGCCCCTGTCGGCGCAGCAAATGCGCCTTGACCTTGCGCACGTAGCCCGCGAACAGCGGCGCGAGCGCGAGCACCAGCGCCATCTGGCAGATCTGGACCAGCAGCTGCAGGCCTATCGCCATACCGCGAGCACCGTAAGGAGCGTGACCAGGGCGCCGAACACCAGTGTCAGGTAGGCCCGGATCGACAGAAACTGCACCTTGTTGAGGCGATCGGCGACGTAGCTCACCAGGCCGGCGACCGGCGCATAGAACGCGTCCCACAGGACATCGCGCATCCGAACGTGCATCTGCGCGGCACGCAGGTCGCCCGGCGGCGGCATGTTCACCTCCTCGCGCGCGCGGAACACCACCGACCCGAACACCCTGCGGATCGGCTGCGAAAAGCTGCCCGCGGTGTATTGCGTCGCCGGGCTTGCATCCGGAAAGCCGCAGTCCCAGGGCGCCGATCTGCGCGATACGCCGGACGCCCAGCGATGGATCGCCTCGGCGCCGAGGCCCGCGGCGAACGCGATGATCAGGAACAGCAGCAGCCCGTTGTAGGAGCTGCGGCTCTGCGCGACCGGAACGATCGTCAGCCAGTCGAGCTCGCCCTGGCGCGGCAGCTGCGCCCCGGCCAGCGCCCGCACGACCGGCGCCAGCGCGTCGATGAAGTAGCCCGGCAGGATGCCGGCGACCAGGCACAGGGCGGCGAGGATCAGCATGGTGGCGAGCGACCAGCGGTCGGTCTCGACCGCCTGGCGCGCCGCGTCGCTGCGCGGACGGCCGAGGAAGGTCACCCCGAACGCCTTGACGAAACAGGCCGCCGCGAGCGCGGCCGAGAGCGCGAGCAGGGCGCCGATCGCCGGCACGAGGAACTTCAGCAGCCACTGCGGCAGCGCCGGGCTCACCAGGATTGCCTGGAAAGTCAGCCATTCGGAGACGAAGCCGTTGAACGGCGGCAGAGCCGAGATCGCCGCCGAGCCGACGAGAAAGACGAACGCCGTGAGCGGCATGCGATGGATCAGCCCGCCCAGACGCTCCATGTCGCGCTCGCCGGTCGCGGTCAGCACCGCGCCCGAGCCGAAAAACAGCAGGCTCTTGAACACCGAATGGTTGAAGACGTGCAACAGCGCCGCCGTCAGCGCCAGCGCGGCGGCGGCGCGCATCCCGTTCGCGCCGAAGGCGAGCGCGAGGCCGAGCCCGATGAAGATGATGCCGATGTTCTCCACCGTGTGATAGGCGAGCAGGCGCTTGAGATCGTGCTCCATGAGCGCGTGCAGCACGCCCATCACCGCGGTCACGCCTCCCAGCAGCGCAACCAGCGCCCCCGCCCACCAGGTCGGCACGCCGAGCAGATCGAACACGATGCGCACCGCACCGTACACCGCCACCTTGGTCATGACTCCGCTCATGAGCGCGGAAACGTGGCTCGGCGCGGCCGGATGCGCAAGCGGCAGCCACACGTGCAGCGGCACTAGGCCCGCCTTCGACCCGGCCCCGATCAGGGCCAGAACGAGCACCGCGGCCGCCACGCCGGGCGCGGGCGGGGCGGCGCGGATCGCGGCGAAGGCGTAGCCGCCCGCCGGGCCGGCGAGCAGGCCGAACGCGAGCAGCAGCGCGAGCGTGCCGAAGCTCGCCATGATCAGATACAGGTAGCCCGCCGCGGCGTTGCCCGGGCGGCGATGGTGCGCCATCACGAGCGCCCACGAGGTGAGCGACATTAGCTCCCAGGTGAACAGGAAGGTGAACGCGTCGTCAGCTAGCACCACCAGGTTCATGCCGGCCAGGAAGGCCGGGAAGAACGGCAGCACCCGCCCCGGGGCTTCTTCGTGACTGCCGTAGCCGAGCCCGTACAGGCTCGCACCCGCTGCGCCGAGGTTCACCACCACGAGGAAGAACGCGGCCAGCGCGTCGAGCCGGAAATGCGCGCCCAGCCAGGGCAGGCCGACCGGCAGCGTCAGCGCACCGAGCAGTGCGCCGCCGCCGAGCAGGCTGGCGAGCGCGAGGCCGAGGCCGATCGTCGAGGCGCACAGCGCGCTGCCGTAGACTGCCGGCGTTCCCCATCGATGGCGCGCAGCGGGGATCGCCGCCACGCTGATCGCAAGCAGCGCTCCAATACACCATAGCAGCCCTGCGAGAGCCATCGCGCGACCCCGCTACCCGCCCGGGACCGCCGCCACGCGCTTCATTCGAACGCCCCGGCCGCCGCCGGCGCTGGCGGCGCCCTCGCCGATCAGCTCGATGCCGGCGCGCTCCAGGGCCTCGATCAGCTTCGTCAGGGAGTCAACGTTGCCGCGCACCACGCCGCCGCTCGACTCCATGCGCTGGATCGTCGGCAGCGACAGCCCGCAGGCCGCGGCAAGCGAGCGCTGATCAAGTCCCAGCAGCGCCCTCGCCGCCCGCATTTGTTGTGCGGTTATCATGCCCTGAGCATGAGTATCCAGTGACCCTGTTGGACTACTCAGTTACGCTAGTCCACAAGTGACGTGCTGTAAATCTTTTTCGTTATTGCGCTGCGTCAACGGCGCCCCGGCGGCCGTCCCTACTCGAATTCTCTTGCCTGCCACCAGGGGTAGAACGGAGGCATGTCGCGCGAGTCGACCTTGTGCGCTTCCATGGGATGGTCTGCGCCGAACACGCGTCCCGAGAGCGTCCACTCGAGCGCCTGGCCGATGCCCACCAGGCGCGGCAGGAACCAGCTCATTCGGGCCCCCGATTCTCGGCTAAATTACCCCCCATGCAGCACTCGCGACCCGTGGGGGGGTCACGAAAGCTGGGCGGGCGGCGCACGGCCGCGCGGCCTTAGGGTCTGCGCCCCGCGCGCTAGCCGCAGGCGGCGCGCATCTGCTTCATCGTGGTGAGGCCCATCAGGGTCTTCTCTATAC
>DAHVFK010000075.1 GCA_027317055.1 Betaproteobacteria bacterium
AGACCCTATTTTTCAACATGGCGAGAAATTGGGGTCTGTCCCTATTTTCTCGAAATTGTTCCTGTTCGACGAGCCGACTACCGGGCTGCACTTCGAGGACATCGCCAAGCTGCTCAAGGCTTTCCGGCGGCTGCTGGCCGCCGGCCACTCGCTGGTGGTGATCGAGCACAACCTCGACGTCATCCGCGCCTCCGACTGGGTGATCGACCTCGGCCCCGAGGGCGGCGAAGCCGGCGGCGCGCTGGTGTGCGAAGGCACGCCCGAGCAGGTGATGCGGCACGAAACGTCGCATACCGCGAAGGCACTGCGGGAGTACGAACAGGCATTCACAAGAGAAATTCCACAATCGAAAGAAGATCACGGCCGCTACCTCGGCAACGCCATCCGGATCCACAACGCGCGCGAGCACAATCTGAAGAACATCGACGTCGAGATCCCGCGCAACCGCTTCAGCGTGGTGACCGGCGTGTCGGGCTCGGGCAAGTCGACGCTCGCGTTCGACATCCTGTTCGCCGAGGGGCAGCGCCGCTACCTCGAATCGCTCAACGCCTACGCGCGCCAGTTCGTGCAGTCCGCCTCGCGCCCCGACGTCGACGCGATCTGGGGCATCCCGCCGACGGTGGCGATCGAGCAGCGCACCAGCCGCGGCGGCAGGAAGAGCACGGTCGGCACGCTGACCGAGATCCACCATTTCCTGAGGCTCCTGTTCGTCAAGCTCGGCACCCAGCACTGCCCCGACTGCAAGGTGCCGATCGAGCCGCAGAGCGAGGACGCGATCGCGGCACGCATCCTGCGCGAGTACCGCGGCCAGCGCATCGGCCTGCTCGCGCCGCTGGTGGTCAACCGCAAGGGCGTCTACACCGACCTCGCCAAATGGGCCAAGGCGAAGGGCTACACCAGCCTGCGCGTGGACGGCGCGTTCCTGCCGCTCGACCCCTTCCCGCGCATCGACCGCTTCAAGGAGCACAGTATCGAGCTGCCGGTGGCCGACCTGCGCATTGCGCCGGAGAACGAACGCGCGCTGCGCGAGGCGCTGGCGACCACGCTCGAGCTCGGCAAGGGCACGGCGCACCTTCTCGCGGACCTGGACGCGCTGGTCAAGGCAGCCTCCAGGGCGAAGGGAGCGGTCGAACTCGTGCTGCACCAGGCGCAGTTCTCGACCAAGCGCGCCTGCCCCTCGTGCGGGCGCAGCTTCGCCGAGCCCGACCCGCGGCTGTTCTCCTACAACTCGAAGCACGGCTGGTGCCCGGGCTGCTACGGCACCGGCCTCAAGCTGGCCGACGTCGGCTGGGACGCAGAACGCTCGCGCACCGGCACCGAGGATCACGTGCTCGACTCGTGGATCGAGTGGCTCGAGGTCGACGAAGCCTGCCCCGACTGCAGCGGCAAGCGCCTCAATCCCGAGGCGCTCGCGGTTGCCTGGCGCGGAAGATCGATCGCCGACTACGGCGCGCTGCCGGTCGAGGCGCTCGCGCGCCTCTTCTCCGAGGTGGTGCTCGAAGGCCGCGAGCGCGAGATCGCGCGCGACCTGGTGGCCGAGCTGCAAAGCCGCCTGAGCTTCCTGCACGAGGTCGGCCTTTCCTACCTCACGCTCGATCGCTCGGCGCCGACGCTCTCCGGGGGCGAGGCGCAGCGCATCCGCCTGGCCGCCCAGCTCGGCTCCAACCTGCGCGGCGTGTGCTACATCCTGGACGAGCCGACCATCGGCCTGCACCCGCGCGACAACCGGATTCTGCTCGACGTTCTGGAGAAGCTCGAGGCGAAGGGCAACACCCTGGTCGTGGTCGAGCACGACGAGGAAACGATCCGCCGCGCGCATCACGTGATCGACCTCGGCCCCGGCGCCGGCAAGCTCGGCGGGTGGGTGATCGGCGCCGGCTCGGCCGAAGATCTCATGCGACTGCCCGATTCGCTCACCGGGCGCTTCCTCGCCACCCCGCTCAAGCACCCGCTGCAGCCGCGCCGGCCGGTGAGCGCGCGCGGCGCCGCGCTCGAGGTGAAGGGCGCGTTCCTGCACAACCTCAAGAACGTCGACCTGCGGCTGCCGCTCGGGCGTCTGACGGTGCTGACCGGCGTGTCCGGCTCGGGCAAGTCGACGCTCGCGCGCGACGTGCTGTTGAAGAGCCTCGAGCAGGAAGCCCCGGTCGGCTGCCGCGCGCTGAAGGGCGAGGTAGCTCGCGTGCTGGAAGTCGACCAGACGCCGATCGGCAAGACGCCGCGCTCCTGCCCCGCCACCTACGTCGGGTTCTGGGACCAGGTGCGCCGGCTGTTCGCGGACACGGCGGAAGCGCGCATGCGAGGCTGGACGCCGAGCCGGTTCTCGTTCAACACCAAGGGCGGACGCTGCGAGGCCTGCGAGGGCCAGGGCATGAAGAAGATCGAGATGTCCTTCCTGCCCGACGTCAGGGTGACCTGCGAGGCCTGCGGCGGGCAGCGCTTCAATCCCGAGACGCTTGCGCCGCGCTGGCGCGGCGGGAACATCGGCGAAGTGCTGGCGATGAGCGTCGACGAAGCGGTGGAGTTCTTCGCTGCGCAGCCGTCGATTCACCACGCATTGCGGCTGCTGCAGGACGTCGGCCTGGGCTACCTCACGCTCGGCCAGCAGAGCCCGACGCTGTCGGGCGGCGAGGCGCAGCGCATCAAGCTGGTCACCGAGCTGGCCAAGGTGCGCGCCGAAACGCACACCCTGTACGTGCTCGACGAGCCGACCGTCGGGCTGCACATGGCCGACGTCGAGAAGCTGATCCGCGTGCTGCACCGGCTGGTCGACGCCGGCAACACCGTACTGGTGATCGAGCACAACCTCGACGTCATGGCGGAGGCCGACTGGATCGTCGACCTCGGCCCCGAGGGCGGCGAAGGGGGCGGTCGGGTGGTGTTGCAGGGCGCGCCCGAGAACTTTTCCACGACGGCGCAGTCGCATACCGCACAAGTGCTGTCGGCGTTCCTCGCCGAACGCTCGAACCCGGTGTAAGGTGCAGGCATGAAACTCATTCATACGTTCTTGTTGGCTTGCGTCCTTTCCGTTCCGGCCGCCGGCGCCGCCGAGCTCGGCCCCGACGCGCTGGTGCGCCAGATCACGGACAACGTGATGAGCGCGATCCTGAAGGACAAGGCGCTGCAGGCGGGCGACAAGCAGAAGGCGCTCGCGCTGGCGGAAGAGAAGATCCTGCCGCATATCGACTTCCGTGCCATGACGCAGCTCGCGCTCGGCCGCAACTGGGCCAAGGCCACTCCCGCGCAGCAGGAGCAGGTCGTGAACGGATTTCGCAGCATGTTGATCCGGACCTACTCCAACGCGATCGGCACCTACCAGGGGCAGAAGATGGAGGTCAAGCCGACGCGCATGTCGCCCGGCGACACCGACGTCACCGTGCGCAACAGCTTTCTCAGCCCCGGGCGGCCGGAGGTGCAGGTCGACTACCGCATGGAAAAGCAGCCGGAAGGCTGGAAGATCTACGACATCGTGTTCGACGGCGTCAGCCTGGTGGCCACCTACCGCAGCGAGTTCGCGCAGCAGGTACGCAACGGCGGCATCGAGGGCCTGATCGCACGTCTGGGACAGAAGAACGGCGGCGCCGCGCAAAAATAAGCTGTCGGCGCTGCCCGACATCTCGACATCGCCTCGCAGGCGCGAGCACAATCCCGCCCTCGCCCTCGCCCTTCACCTTCCCGCGGATACCTGAATGATCTCGCTCACCATCAACGGCAAGAAGAAGAACCTCGACCTCGACCCCGAGACGCCGCTGCTGTGGGTGCTGCGCGACGAGCTCGGCCTGACCGGCACCAAGTTCGGCTGCGGCGCGCAGCTTTGCGGCGCGTGCACGGTGCACCTCAACGGCAAGCCGGTACGCTCCTGCGGCACGCCGCTGTCGCAGGCGGCCGGCCACTACGTTCTGACCATCGAGGCGCTGCACTTCACCCACGTCGGCAAGCTGGTGCAGAAGATCTGGCTCGAGAACGACGTGCCGCAGTGCGGCTACTGCCAGAGCGGCCAGATCATGAGCGCGACCGCGCTGCTGACGCAGAACAAGTCGCCCAGCGACGCCGAGATCGACGCCGCGATGAGCGGCAACGTCTGCCGCTGCGGCACCTACAACCAGATCCGCGCCGCGATCAAGGATGCCTCCGCCGCGCTGGGAGGGCGGCGATGAAGGCGGCATTCAGACCCTCGCGCCGCGGCTTCCTCAAGGCCTCGGCCGCCACCGGCGGCGGGCTCGTGATCGGATTCGTCCTGCCCGCGGCGGGACGTCTGGCCGAAGCCGCGCAACCGTTCAGCCCCAGCGCCTACCTGCGCATCGCCGCCAGCGGGCGCGTGACCGTGGTATGCGGCCTGTCGGAAATGGGCCAGGGCGTGCTCACCGCGATCCCGATGCTGGTCGCCGAGGAGCTGGACGCGGACTGGACCAAGGTGCGCGTCGAACAGGCCCCCGTCGACAAGGCATTCGCCAATCCGATGTTCGGCATCCAGGCCACCGGCGGCTCGGCCTCGGTGCGGGGCTTCTGGGAGCCGATGCGCAAGGCCGGCGCCGCCGCGCGCGAGATGCTGGTCGCCGCGGCCGCCGCGACCTGGAAAGCGAAGCCCGCGGACTGCCGCACGGTAAAGGGAATCGTGCTCCACAAGAGCGGCAGGAGACTTTCCTACGCCCGGCTCGTCGCCAGGGCCTCGAAGCAGCCCGTACCGGCCGACCCGAAGCTCAAGGACCCGAAGCACTTCGTGATCCTGGGACAGGATCTCAAGCGCCTCGACACACCGCCCAAGGTCAACGGCAGCGCCAAGTTCGGCCTCGACGTGCGCCTGCCCGGGATGCTGACCGCCGTGCTCACGCGAGCGCCGGTGCTCGGCGGCAAGGCGCTGTCGTTCGACGACAGCAAGACGCGCGCGGTCCCCGGCGTGAAGCAGGTGCTGCGGACGCCGCACGGCGTCGCGGTGCTGGCCGACGGCTACTGGGCGGCGAAAAAGGGCCGCGACGTGCTCGAGATCAAGTGGGACGACGGCCCGCACGCCGGACTGTCCTCCGACGACATTTCGAAGAGGCTCACCGACGCGACCGCGCTGCCCGGCAAGGTCGGCCGCGACGAGGGCAACCTCGCCACCGCGACGGTGCCCGCCAAGACGCTCGAGGCGGTGTACGAAGCGCCCTACCTGGCGCACGCCTGCATGGAGCCGATGAACTGCACCGCCTGGGTCAAGCCCGGCGAAGTGGAGATCTGGGCCGGCACGCAGTCGCAGGGGCCGACCCAGGGCATCCTGGGGCAGGTCGCGAGCGTCGACCCGGGCAAGGTCAAGGTGCACACCATGTACCTCGGCGGCGGCTTCGGCCGGCGCTCCGCGCCCGACTTCACCATCGACGCGACGATCCTGTCCAAGCTGTCGGGCCGGCCGGTGAAGCTCGTCTATTCGCGCGAGGACGACATGCGCGCCTATTACTACCGTCCGGCATCGGTGACGCGCTTCAGCGCCGGGCTGGACGCGGGCGGCAAGCCGCTGAGCTTGCGCGCGCGGGTCGCCTCGCCTTCGATCATGGAGGGCTCGGGCTTCATGAAGCTGCCGCCGAACGGCGTCGACCGCTTCGCGCTCGAAGGGGTGCAGGACCTGCCCTACGACATTCCCAATCTGCGCGTCGAGTACTCGCAGCAGGAGCCGGGCGTGCAGGTCTGGTTCTGGCGCTCGGTCGGGCACTCGCAGAACATCTTCTTCAGCGAGAGCTTCGTCGACGAACTCGCGCACGCGGCGGGCAAGGACCCGTTCGAATTCCGCCGCGCGCTGCTCGCCAAGCAGCCGCGCTACAAGGGCGTGCTCGAGCTGGCGGCCGAAAAGGCCGGCTGGGGCACGCCGCCGCCCGCGGGCCTGCAGCGCGGCATCGCGGTGGCGCAGTCCTTCGGCAGCTACGTGGCGGAAGTCGTGGAAGCATCGGTGGCCGACGACGGGCGGGTGAAGGTTGAGCGCGTGGTGGCCGCGGTCGACTGCGGCATGACGGTCAACCCCGAGATCATCCGGCGCCAGATCGAGAGCGCGATCGTCTACGGCCTCAGCGCGGCGCTCTACGGCCGCATCACGTTCAAGGACGGCAAGGTCGAGCAGGGCAACTTCGACAGCTACCCGGTGCTGCGCATCAACGAGATGCCGCGGGTCGAGGTGCACATCGTGCCGAGCGGCGAGAAGCCGGGCGGCATCGGCGAGCCCGGCCTGCCGGCGCTCGCGCCGGCGCTCACTGGCGCGATCTTCGCCGCGACCGGAAAGCGCATCCGCCGCCTGCCGATCGACCCCGACATGCTGAAGAAGGCCTGATAGCGTATAATCCCCGCAAGGTTTCTGTTGCGCGTGTTCCGGTTAGCGTCTCAGTGGTTTCCCGGCCCGTCCTGGGCTGCGAATCAAAAAAACCTGAAACCAGATCTGCCTGAGCCGGTTCCTTGCAGGCCGATCGTCAGGAGATCGCTATTACTACGTCATTCGAAGGCCTCGGCCTTGCCGCAGAGCTTGTGCGCGCAGTCGCCGACCAGGGCTATACCGAGCCCACCCCGATTCAGTTGCAGGCCATCCCGGTCGTGCTCGCCGGCCGCGACCTGCTCGCCGCCGCGCAGACCGGTACCGGCAAGACCGCAGGCTTCGTGCTGCCGATGCTGCAAAGGCTCGGTGCGAGCGGGGCAAATCATCATGCGGTAAGAGCGCTCATCCTCGTTCCGACGCGCGAGCTCGCGGCCCAGGTGCAGGAAAGCGTACGCACCTACGGCGCTCATCAGCACCTGCGCTCGACGGTGATCTTCGGCGGGGTGGGCATCAACCCGCAGATCGCGGAGCTCCGCCGCGGCGTCGACATCGTGGTCGCCACGCCGGGCCGGCTGCTGGACCACGTGCAGCAGAAGACCATCGACCTGAGCAAGGTCGAGATCCTGGTGCTGGACGAAGCCGACCGCATGCTCGACATGGGCTTCATCCCGGA
Organism: Betaproteobacteria bacterium; assembly: GCA_027317055.1. Lineage (GTDB taxonomy): Bacteria > Pseudomonadota > Gammaproteobacteria > Burkholderiales > SG8-39 > DAHVFK01. The sequence goes on from DAHVFK010000075.1 coordinate 6,945, forward strand.
CATTCGGCGCATCCTCGCGCTGCTGCCCAGGCAGCGCCAGAACCTGCTCTTCTCGGCCACCTTCCCGGACGAAATCCGCAAGCTCGCGGCCGGCTTCATGCACGACCCGGCAACGGTCGAAGTCGCGCGCCGCAACACCCCGGCCGAACTGGTGGCGCAGGTCGCGCACCCGGTCGACGCGGCGCGCAAGCGCGAGCTGCTCGCGCACCTGGTGAAGACCAACGACTGGCGCCAGGTGCTGGTATTCACCCGCACCAAGCACGGCGCGAACCGCCTGGCCGAGCAGCTCGAGCGCGACGGCATCGAAGCCGACGCGATCCACGGCAACAAGAGCCAGAACGCGCGCACGCGCGCGCTCAAGCGCTTCAAGGACAACGAGCTGCGCGTGCTGGTGGCGACCGACGTCGCCGCGCGCGGGATCGACATCCCCGGCATCACGCACGTGATTAATTTCGACGCGCCGCGCCAGGCCGAGGATTACGTGCACCGCATCGGCCGCACCGGCCGTGCCGGCCGCACCGGCATCGCGCTGACGCTGCTCAGCCACCGCGAGAAGCACCTGGTGCGCGACATCGAGCGCTATACCGGCGCTCCGCTGCGCGTGGCGGTGATCCCCGGGCACGAGCCCGCGGCGCGCTTTGCCTCGTCGGCCCCGCGCCGGCGCTACCGCAGCTAGGACCCGCTCAGGCCAAGTTGCCGGCGATGTAGTGCTCGAGCTGCTGGATGATCTCCTTCTGCTCGGAGATGATGTCCTTCACCAGGTCGCCGATCGAGACCACTCCGACCATGCGCCCGCCGTCGATCACCGGCAGGTGGCGCAGCCGGTTCTGTGTCATCAGCGCCATGCACTCCTCGTTGGTCTGGTCCGGGCGCACGGTCATGACCGGCGCGGTCATGATGTCGCGCACCAGCGTGTCGCGCGACGAGCGCGCCATCAGCGCCACCTTGCGCGCATAGTCGCGCTCGGAGATCACGCCGACGATCTTCTCGCCTTCGAGCACCACCAGCGCGCCGACGTTGCGCTCGGCCATCATCGTCACCGCCTCGAATACCGAAGCCTCGGGCCTGATCGTGGCGATGCGCTGGTCGGGTTTGGACTTGAGTATCTGGGCGACGGTGGTCATGAGCACCCTCCTTTCGGGAACGCACGAAAAGTGTGCGCGTCCCGCAAGCTTACTGCAAGGGGGTGGAATCAACGTTCACGCGATGCCCAGGCGCGCGGCGTGACGATGCGAAACGGCGTACGCCGCGCCAGCTCGAGCAGCGCGCGGTCCCTGGTCAGCAGCAGGTCGGCGCGGCAGGCGCGCGCAAGCTCGAGGAACTTCTGGTCGTCCGGGTCGCGGCACGCGGGCAGCGCGCACTCGAGCGGCGCGGCCTCATCGTCCGGCGCCGCGACCCGCCGGCACTCGGCGAGGCAGGCCGCCTGCGCCGCCGCGTCGAGCCTGACCCGCCCCAGGGGATAGTCCAGCACCCGCGCGAGTTCCGCCTCGCAGGCGGCGTCGATGTACACCCGCGCCCGGCCCTGCGCCACCGCGGCGCGCAGCGGCTCGAGCTCGGGCTCGCCGAACACCAGCCAGTCGAGCCAGACGTTGGTGTCGAGGACCAGGCGCATCCCGGCAAGCGTACCGCAGGCTCCGGTATGCTCCCCGTTTTCGCAATCCGTATCGGGGAGGAGTCATGCCGGCAGTCGTCAATCACGCCAAGCGCCAGCTGCGCGAGGGCAAGCTCGCCATCGGGGTGGGCCTGCGCCAGGCGCGCACCGTGGATACTGCGCAGCTGTTCAAGACCGCGGGCTTCGACTGGCTGTTCATCGACTGCGAGCACGGTTCGATGAACCTCGACAGCGCGGCGCAGATCTCGGCCGCCGCGCTCGCGGTCGGAATCACGCCAGTGGTGCGGGTGCCGGGCCTGGAGCACCACCACGCCTCGCGCGCGCTCGACAACGGCGCGCAGGGCATCGTGTTCCCGCACATCGACACGCCGGAGCAGGCCAAGCGCGTCGCCGACCACTGCCGCTTCCCGCCCGCGGGGCGCCGCTCGATGGGCGGCGCATTGCAGCAGACGGGCTTCGCCCCGCAGCCGGTGGGCGAGACCGCGAAGCAGGTGAACGAGGAGACGCTGGTGGTGGTGATGATCGAGTCGCCGCAGGGGGTCGAGAACGCAGACGCGATCGCCGCGGTGCCGGGCGTCGACGCGCTGCTGATCGGCACCAACGACCTGTGCTTCGAGATGGGCATACCGGGCAAGTTCGACGACCCGCGCGTGGCCCACGCCTATACGAAGGTGATCGCGGCCTGCAAGAAGCACGGCAAGCACCCCGGCATGGGCGGCATGTACAGCCCCGAGCTGCTCGAGCGCCACATCGGCATGGGCGCGCGCCTGATCCTGTCGGGCTCGGACTTCGCGCTGCTGATGCAGGCCGGCGGCGCGCGCGCCGCGCTGGTGCGCGGCTTCGAGGGCCGCGCGCGATGAAGGCCGGCAAGACGATGCCGGCGACCAAGCATGTCAAGATGCCGGGCAAGCTGGTGATGGTCGGCTTCGGCTCGGTCGGACAGGGCGTGCTGCCGCTGCTGCTGCGGCACCTCAAGATCGCGCGCTCGCAGGTGCTGGTGATCACCGGCGACGAGCGCGGCGCGCGCGAGGCCACGCGCTACGGCGTGACCTTCATGGTCAACCCGCTCACGCGCGGCAACATCCGCGCCGTGCTCGAGCCGATCCTGAGGCCGGGCGACTTCCTGCTCAACGTCTCGGTCGACGTCTCGAGCGTCAACCTGATCGAGCTGTGCCAGGCGAAGGGCGTGCTGTACCTCGACACCTGCATCGAGCCCTGGGCCGGCGGCTACGTCGACCGGCGCCTGTCGCCCTCGCAGCGCTCGAACTACGCGCTGCGCGAGGCCGCGCGCGCGCTGAACAGGAAGAAGCCGAACGGCCCCACCGCAGTGCTCACCCACGGCGCCAACCCCGGGCTGGTGTCGCACTTCGTCAAGCGCGCGCTGCTCGACATCGCACGCGACACCAAGCTGCGGGTGCCGCGTCCGACCAGCCGCGAGAAATGGGCCGAGCTGGCGGAGAAGCTGGGCGTCAAGGTGATCCACATCGCCGAGCGCGACACGCAGAAGGCGGTGCCGGACAAGTCCCGCGGAGAGTTCGTCAACACCTGGTCGGTCGAGGGCTTCGCCGGCGAGGGCTGCCAGCCCGCCGAGCTCGGCTGGGGCAGTCACGAAAAGGAGCTCCCGCACGACGGCAAGCGGCACGAGTTCGGCTCGGGCTGCGCGATCTACCTGCAGCGTCCCGGCGCCTCGACCCGGGTACGCACCTGGACCCCGCTCGAGGGCCCGTTCCACGGCTTTTTGGTCACCCACAGCGAGTCGATCTCGATTTCCGACTACCTCACGCTCAAGAGCGGCAACAAGCTGCGCTACCGGCCGACAGTGCACTACGCGTACCACCCCTGCGACGACGCAGTGCTGTCGCTGCACGAGCTGGCGGGCAGGAACTGGAAGCTGCAGGAGCGCCAGCGCGTGCTGATGCGCGAGATCGTCGACGGCGTGGACGAGCTCGGAGTGCTGCTGATGGGCCACGCCAAGGGCGCCTACTGGTTCGGCTCGCAGCTCTCGGTGCAGGAAGCGCGGCGCCTGGCGCCGCACAACAACGCCACCACGCTGCAGGTGTGCGTCGCGATCCTGGGCGGCATCGTGTGGGCGGTCGAGAATCCGAACTGCGGCGTGATCGACCCGGACGAGGTCGACTACGAGCGCGTGCTCGAGATCGCCGCGCCCTACCTCGGCAAGCTGACCGGCTCGTACAGCCAGTGGACCCCGCTGGTCGACCGCGGGCTGCTGTTCCCCGAGGAAGTCGACGCCGAGGACCCCTGGCAGTTCAAGAATTTCCGCGTCGTCTGAGGCGGCGCGGCGGTACCGGCATCGCGCTGTTCAAGCCTGAGCGGTCTGTGTATCCTTCCCGCTCCGTTCGTTTGTCTACCTGGAGGAGGGAACCATGCTGCGGACGATTTCGCGCGCGCTGGGCGCGCTGCTGATAGCCGGCGCGCTGGCAAGCCCGGCGGCCCACGCGGCCAAGGGCCAGACCAAGCTGCACTGGTATGGGCAGGCGGCCTGGAAGATCGATACGCCCT
>DAHVFK010000076.1 GCA_027317055.1 Betaproteobacteria bacterium
GCACGCGGTCGAGCAGGTCGTCGACGCCGCGGATCCACAGGAAAGTGTCCTGCTGGCCGGCGAAGCTGGCGCCGGCAAGGTCCTCGGCGGTCGCGCTCGAGCGCACCGCGACCGGCAGCGCGGGCACGCAGCAGCGCACCGCCAGCCTGCGGTAGCACTCCGCGACCAGGTCCTCCATCTCGAGCGGAAACGGCTGCGCCTCGATCGCGGACCGGATCCGCGCGCTGGCTTTCTCCAGCGCGCCGTGATCATGGGTGTCGAGGCCGGCGAGCGCCGAGCGCAGCTCGCCCTCCAGCCCCGCCTTCGCCATGAAGCGCCGGTAGCCCTCGGTGGTGAGCGCGAAGCCGGGCGGCACGCGCACGCCCGCGTTGATCAGCTCCCCGAGCGAGGAGCACTTGCCCCCGACCAGCGCCACCGACTCGCGGCTGCAGTCCTCGAACCAGCAGACCAGCGGCGGGCTCGCATTCGCGCGCTCCGCCGCCGCTCCGCCGATCGCGTCCGTCACGCTGCCCATCGCCCGCGCTCAGCGCGTGATGGTGACCGCTCCGGTCGAGCCGTCCACCCGGATCATCATGCCGGTCTTGATGATCTTCGTCGCGTGCCCCGTGCCGACCACGGCCGGCATGCCGTACTCGCGGCAGACGATCGCCGCGTGGCTCATCACCCCGCCGACATCGGTAATGCAGGCCCCGATCTTGGCGAACGCCGGCGCCCACGACGGCGAGGTGGTCGGCGCGACCAGGATCTCGCCCTGCTCCAGCAGGCCGACCTCGCCCACCGTGCGGCACACGCGCGCCTTGCCTTCCATGATGCCCGGGCTGCCGGCGAAGCCCTTCAGTTCCCTGATGCTGTTCGGGTCCTTGACGTCCTGCACCGCCGCCCAGTCGGCGAGGGACTTGTTGGTCACGCCCCACAACACGATCGTGAAGGGCTCCTGGATCACCTCCGGCGCAGTGCCGATGGCGGGTGGCGCGTTCCATTCCTTGAATTTCTGCATCACGCCCTTGCGCCAGACGATCTCTTTCGGCCAGGTCGTGGTGCCGCGCGGGGTGACCCCGGTCGCCCAGGCCGTCACGATGTCCCACAGGGCGGACTTGATCTCGTCGCGGCGCAGCAGCCAGATGTCCTCGACCTCCGCGATCACGCCGTGCTCCTGCATGACCACGCCGACCTCGCGCATCTTGTTCCAGAACACCGAATGGAACCAATGCTCGACGTAGAACAGGTGGTTTTCGACGTAGGGGAAGACCGTCTTGGCGCAGCCCAGCAGCTCGTCGAACTGCTTGCGGTCCTCCTCCTTCTCGATCAGGCCGCGGTACTCGGCGGTGATGCGGTCGCGCTCTGCGATCACCTTCGCCGTCGGCCGCTCGATCGATACCCCCTGCTTGATCTTGCCGATGTATGTCGCGATGCCCGACAGCGGCACGTTCATTTGGTCGTTCCACGACCGATCGTGGTGGAACCAGCCGGTGCCGGTGGAGATGTTGAACCAGGGCTCGCGCGCGAGATCGAGCGACTTGAGCCACTCGACGCCCTTGGGCAATTTCTTCAGCGCCGGTTCGACCTCGGCCCACTCGCGGCTGAAAGTGACCACCGAGTCGACGCCGAGCTCGACGGCCTTCTTGGCCAGCTTCTTCAGTTCCTCGTCGGGCTGGTACATGATCACGTCGATGCCCGAGATCATCTGCGTCACGCGCTGCGCCGGGATGCTGGGAAACAGCTTCTGCACGAAATCGAGGAAGAAGACGTAGGCCGCGTAGCCGAGGTTGAGGAACTCGAAGTGGTACTGCCAGCACTTGATGCCCAGGTTGATCAGGTCGTCGTAGTTCTTCAGCAGGTGGTAGCCGTGCGATTCGCCGATCGCGTCGGTCACCACGCTCATGTCCTCCATGTCCTGCAGACGCGGGATCTTGACCGCCTCCAGCTCTCGGATGGTGGCCTCCATCTTCACTTTCCACTTCGCTTCGAGCACGTCCCAGTTCTTGTAGTAGTAGCCGGCGCGCTCCATGAAGTTCGGCACCCTGCGGCCGATTTCCTCCGGGTCCTTCACCGGCACCGGGGAAATGTAGACGTAGCCGTTGATGATGCGGTGGTCGACGCCGCGCACCGGGGGCACCATGAAGATCCGGTTGTTGAACTGCGACAGCGCCAGGTACCAGGCCTCGTCCCAGATGGTGTCGAACGGGTACAGCGGCTCGGGGTAGTGCAGGCCGTCGTAGAACCAGAACGTGTCCTTCTCGTACTTGTTGCGCACCGGGTCGTCGGTGACGAACTGGTACTGGTAGGGATACATGCGCTCCCAGCCTTCGGTGCCTGGGATGGTCTTGGCCTTGATGTCGTGCGGAACCGGGAACTTCATTTTGCGCTCCTCCTCGTTCGTAGGCGCATGCCTACCTGCAAGCCGCGTGCCACGACCTGTTTGCGCGCAGCAGCAAAAGCAGCCGCGAAATCGCCCGCGCAACCGGAGCAGGGCCAGCCGGGAAGCCGCGCACGGGCGATGCGCAGTTGCAGCAAAATCGCCCCGGCAAGGCGCCGTTCGGGGGCGCCGTCGAGCGCGCGCCGCGATCGACGCTTGATCATTTGATCAATCTTCGGCGCGCGGGCGCGGCGGCTTCACCATTTGAGCAGGTATCGCTTGTCGACCGCCTTCAGCTTCGGATCAGAAGTCCGGTGCGACTTCCTTGATCTCCATCAAATCGGCATTGCGCGTTCCTGCCTACAAACGACGATTGGAGGAGGATCACCGCATGGCCAAGCTGCGCAGCGTGCGTCTCGCCGACACCGACGACCTGCGCGCGCGCGTACATTTCTGCGAGGACACCGGCCAGATCTGGCTGCACGAGCACCGCATGCTGCTGGTGCACGCCGAGGCGCAGGCGTCGTTGCGCAAGGAGCTGATCGACAGCCTCGGCATGGATCGCGCGCGCGGCTTGCTCACGCGCATGGGCTATGCCTCCGGCGTGCGCGACGCGGAGCTGGCGCGCACCCGCGCGCAGAGCGCAAGCGATGTCGAAGCGTTCATGACCGGGCCGCAGCTGCACACGCTGGAGGGCATCGTGCGCGTAACGCCGATCAGGCTCGAGCTGGACCGCGTGAAAGGCAAGTTCTACGGCGAGTTCCTGTGGGAGAACTCCTGGGAGGGGCAGTCGCATCGGCGCTACTTCGGCATCCACGCCGAGCCGGTGTGCTGGACCCAGATCGGCTACGCCTGCGGCTACACCTCGGCGTTCATGGGGCGGCCGATTCTCTACAAAGAGGTCGAATGCAGCGGCGCCGGGCACGACAACTGCCGCATCGTCGGCAAGCCGGTAGAGGAATGGGAGGACGCCAGCGACATGCGCTTCCTCAACCCCGAGTCGATCGCCGACCAGCTGTTCGATCTGCAGACTCAGGTTGTGCAGCTGCGCTCGAGCATCGGGGAGAAGGAAAAGCTGCCGGTCGACATGATCGGCAACTCGCCCGGATTCCGCACCGCCTACGAGCTGCTCAGGCAGGCCGCCGGCAACCGGATCTCGGTGCTGCTGCTGGGCGAGACCGGCGTGGGCAAGGAGCTGTTCGCCCGCACGCTGCACGACATGGGACCGCGGCGCGCCCGGCCTTTCGTCGCGGTCAATTGCGCCGCGATTCCGCACGAGCTGGTCGAATCGGAATTGTTCGGGGTGGAAAAGGGCGCTTATACGGGCGCGCTGGTCTCGCGCCCGGGGCGCTTCGAGCGGGCCGACGGCGGGACGCTGTTTCTGGACGAGATCGGGGACCTGCCGCTGTCGGCGCAGAGCAAGCTGTTGCGCGTGCTGCAGGACGGGGAGCTGGAGCGGCTGGGAGACCAGAAGACCCGCAAGACGGATGTGCGACTGATCGCGGCCGCCAACCGCGATCTGCGGCAACTGGTCAAGGAAGGAAAGTTCCGCTCCGACCTGTATTACCGGCTCAACGCCTATCAGATCGACATTCCGCCGCTCAGGGAGCGCAAGGAAGACATCTCGTTCCTGGCCAAGCGCTTTCTGGAGAAGTTCTCCGCCATCCACGGCAAGCGGCTGCGCGGCTTCACCGACAAGGCCAAGCGCGCGCTGCTGACCTACGGCTGGCCGGGCAACATCCGCGAGCTGCAGAACATGGTCGAGCGCGGCGTCATCCTGGCGCAGAGCGGGACCCGGATCGAGGTGGACCAGCTGTTCTCCTCCTGCGCCGACAACCGTGCGCGCGAGTTCGGCCTCAACGTCAACGGCGAGCTCGCCATGGAACGCTGGGACGCCGGCCAGGCGCTGTGCGAGTCGGTGTTCAACGGCGTCATGACCCTCGACCAGCTCGAGGCCATGCTGGTCGAAACCGCGGTCAACAAGGCCCACGGCAACCTCTCCTCGGCAGCCCGCATGCTCGGCCTGACGCGGCCCCAGCTCGCCTACCGGCTGAAGTCCCTGCACGAGAGCGAGCTGCGGGAAGAGTCTTGAGCGGCGGCGGCCTGCGCGGACGGGTGCAGGCCTATCTCGCCGCGCGCCATGTCATGACGCTGGCCACCGCCGGCGACGAGGGCCCCTGGGCGGCGGCGGTGTTCTACGTGCACGAGGACTGGGCGCTTTATTTCCTGTCCGCCGCCTCGAGCAGGCACGGCCGCAACCTGGCGCGCTCCGCGCGGGCCTCGGCCGCGATCCAGGAGGACTACGCCGACTGGCGCGACATCCGGGGCGTGCAACTGGAAGGCGCTGCGAGCCGCCTGTCGGGCAACGAGGAAAGGCGGGTACGGACCCTGTACGGCGCGAAATTCCCGTTTTTGCGCGGCGAACCCCCTGCCGCCATCGCCGGCGCCCTCGCCAAAATAGGCTGGTACAAGCTCGCGCTCGAGCGCGCCTGGTTCATCGACAACTCGGTCGCCTTCGGCCACCGCGACGAGGTCGATCTGGCGTGAAAGCGGCGCTCGCGTTCGTGGCGCTCGCGTTTCTGGCCGGCCCGGCGCTGGCGCAGAAAGCCGAGCGGCCCGCGCTCAAGGCGGGCGACCGTTGGCGCTTCGAAACCAAAATCAACGGCGCCGCCGTCAAGTGGCTCGACCGCGTATGGATCGTCACGTCCGTCACGCCGCTGGAAATCGACGGCACCGAAAACGGCAAGCCGCTCCAGCTGACCCCGAACCTGAACAACATCCAGTCCCCGAGCCGGACCGACACCGACCGGCAGCTGCTCAACTTTCCGCTCGCGATCGGCAAGCGCTGGCGCTTCAGCAACGAATACACCGTCGCCAGCATCGACGTGCCGAGCCGCAGCGACTACCGCGTGGGCGTCGCGGGCTACGAAAAAGTACACGTGGTGGCCGGCGACTTCGACGCTTTCAAGCTCCTCGCGAAAGGCCGCTGGAAGGCCGGCGGCCTTAGCGGCGAGACCACCATTACCTACTGGTACGCCCCCGCCGCGCGCGCGATCGTGAAGCTCGACGTGCAGGACAGCGTCTGGGGCACGCGCACCCGCGAGCTGGCCGAATACCAGCTCCAGCCCTGAGCGGAACTGCGCTCAGGCAACCCTGATCAGCCCCGCCAGCTCCTCCAGCCGCGACACCATGTAATCGGGCGGATCGCCGGCGAACACCGACTCCTCCGACTCGCCCCCGCGCACGATCGCCACCGCCATCTCCGCCGCCCGCGCGCCCTTCACGTCCGCCCGGCTGTCCCCGACGAACAGCACCTCCCCCGGCGCCGCGCCCCAGTCCGCCAGCACCCGCAGAATCCCCTCCGCCCGCGGCTTCATCCAGGTCACCTCGTCGCGGCTCACCACCGGCTGCAGCCAGGGCTCATACCCGAAGCGCGCCAGCGCCTCCCCCAGCGCCCGCCGCCCGATATTGCTCACCATCCCCGCGCGCGACCCCGCCGCCGCCATCCCGCGCAACAACTCCACCGCCCCCGCCCGCGGCGCCCAGCGCGAAAGCGCATCCGCATCCCAGCGGTCATAAACCAGCCCCAGCCCCCGCCGCAGCTCCCCCATCCTTCCCCGCGGCTCAAACAAATCCGCCGCCGCATTCCACATCCCCGAGTAACTCCCGTGCGCGAACTCCTCCCCCTCGAACCCCATCCCCGCAAACGCAAGCCGCAATTCCGCCTCAGCCGGCTCGAGCCGCCACTGGAAATCGACCAGCGTCCCCTCGAAATCGAAAAGCGCTGCAGAGAAAGTGCGAACGGGAACCGTGACGGCCAGGACTGCGGTCAGCGCAATGAGGCGTTGATCTTGTCGAGCATCTCCGACCCCGGGCACAGCTCTTTCACGCCGAGCTGGTTCAGCGGCATGGCGCTGGTCTTGAAGTGGGCGTGGAGGTCTTCGGCGTTGGGGTCGAGGTAGAGCAGGCCCGTAAGGAATTCGCCTTCGGCGGCGGCGGTGGCGATGTGGGTGATGGCGTTGATTTTGTTGCTGGGGTCGTAGTCGGCTTCGAGTTTGCGCAGTTTGAGGATGCTGCCGTCGTGCTGGGGGACTTCGATCACGCCGCCTTCCTGGTAGTCGACGGTGATGGCTTCGCGGCTGGGCCAGAAGTCCAGGCGGTTGACGGCTTCGTTGTGCTCGCGCACGTAGTCGTAGCTCTTGGTGCTGCCCGGGTGGTTGTTGAAGGCGACGCAGGGGCTGATGACGTCGATGAAGGCGGCGCCGTCGTGGGCGATGGCGGCCTTGATGAGGGGCACGAGCTGCTGCTTGTCGCCGGAGAAGCTCCTCGCGACGAAGGTGGCGCCCATGAGGAGTGCGAGGCTGACGGTGTCGATCGCGGTGTCGGTGTTGACCGCGCCGCGCTTGGATTTCGACCCCGCGTCGGCGGTGGCGGAGAACTGGCCCTTGGTGAGGCCGTAGACGCCGTTGTTCTCCAGGATGTAGAGCATGTTGACGCCGCGGCGCATGGCGTGGGCGAACTGCCCGAGGCCGATGGAAGCCGAGTCGCCGTCGCCCGAGACGCCGAGGTAGATCAGGTCGCGGTTGGCGAGGTTGGCGCCGGTCAGGACCGAGGGCATGCGCCCGTGCACGGTGTTAAAGCCGTGCGAGTTGCCCAGGAAGTAGGTTGGGGTCTTGGACGAGCAGCCGATGCCCGAGAGCTTGGCGACGCGGTGCGGCTCGATGTCGAGCTCCCACGCGGCCTGGATGATGGCGGCGCTGATGGAGTCGTGGCCGCAGCCGGCGCACAGGGTCGAGACTGCCCCTTCGTAGTCGCGCCGGGTGTAGCCGACCTTGTTCTTGTGCAGGCTGGGGTGGTGCAGCTTCGGCTTGGTGAGGTAGGTCATGCCGCCTTGTCTTTCTTGATCGGACGCACGTTCAGGGTGCGCACGATCTGCGAAATCTCGTTGGTAATGAAGCGCGCGGTGATCGGGGTGCCGTCGTAGTGCAGCACCGAGATCAGGTTGGCGGGGTTGATGCCGGCGTCGTTGACCAGCAGGGTCTTCAACTGCGCGTCGCGGTTCTGCTCGATGACGAACACCTTGCTGTGCGAGGCGACGAAATCGGCGATCTCGTCCTGGAACGGGAACGCGCGCACGCGCAGCGCATTGATCGAGATGCCCGTCGTGGCCAGCGCCTCGAGCGCCTCGTGCATCGCCGGGCTGGTCGAGCCGTAGTAGATCGCCCCGAACCTCGCCGGCCTCGCCGAGGCGTCGAGCAGCGGCTTGGGCACCATGCTCTTGGCGGTCTCGAACTTCTTCTGCAGCCGGCGCATGTTGTCGACGTAGTCCGGCCCGGCCTCGGAGTAGCGCGCGTAGCGGTCCTTGGTAGTGCCGCGGGTGAAGTAGGCGCCGCGCTTGGGGTGGGTGCCAGGCAGGGTACGGAACGGAATGCCGTCGCCGTCGACATCCAGGTAGCGGCCGAAATCCTTGCCCGCCTCGAGCTCGTCGCGCGTCATGACCTTGCCGCGGTCGTAGCTCCTGGCGTCGTCCCACTCGAGCGGCTTGCACAGGCGCTGGTTCATGCCGATGTCGAGGTCGGTCATGACGAACACCGGGGTCTGCAGGCGGTCGGCGAGGTCGAGCGCCTGGGCGGCGAACTCGAAGCACTCCTTCGGGTCCTCGGGGAACAGCAGCACGTGCTTGGTGTCGCCGTGCGAGGCGTAGGCGCAGGCCAGCACGTCGGACTGCTGGGTGCGGGTGGGCATTCCGGTCGAGGGCCCGCCGCGCTGCACGTTGATGATGGTGGCCGGGATCTCGGCGAAGTAGGCCATGCCGATGAACTCGGTCATCAGCGACACGCCCGGGCCGGAGGTGGCGGTGAAGGCGCGCGCGCCGTTCCAGCCCGCGCCGATCACCATCCCGATCGAGGCCAGCTCGTCCTCGGCTTGAACGATCGCGTAGTTGTTTCTCCCGCTTTCATCAATTCTTAATCTTGAACAGTATCTTTGAAACGCCTCGGCAAGCGACGACGAGGGGGTGATCGGGTACCAGGCGCAGACGGTGGCGCCGCCGTAGACGCAGCCGAGCGCGGCGGCCGCGTTGCCGTCGATGAAGATGCTGTCGCCGACTGCCTCGCTGCGCTGCACCTTGAGCCCGAGCGCGTCCTTGAGCCGCTCGCGCGCGTAGTCGAAGCCCATGTGGAACGCCTTGACGTTCGGCATGAGCAGCTTTTCCTTGCCCTTGTACTGCTCGCCGATCAGCTCGGCCACCACCTCGGGCTCGATCCCGAGCAGCGCGGCGAGCGCGCCGACGTAGATGATGTTCTTGAACAGCTGGCGCTCGCGCGCGTCGACGTAGTTGGTGTTGCAGATCTCGGTCAGCGGCATCCCGATCACGTTCACGTCGGGACGGAACTTGGACGCCGGCAGCGGCCGCGTGTCGTCGTAGAACACGTAGCCGCCGGGCTCGACCTCGGCGATGTCCTGGTCCCAGGTCTGCGGGTTCATCGCCACCATCAGGTCGACTCCGCCGCGGCGCCCGAGCCAGCCGCGCTCGGTGACGCGCACCTCGTACCAGGTCGGCAGGCCCTGGATGTTGGAGGGGAAGATGTTGCGCGGCGAGACCGGGATCCCCATGCGCAGGAAAGACTTGGCGAACAGCTCGTTGGCCGAGGCCGAGCCCGAGCCGTTCACGTTGGCGAACTTGACGACGAAATCGTTTACCGCTTCGATGCGCTTTGCCATTGCCTGTCTTCTATTCCGCCTTCAGTTCTTGTACGAGGGGTCCTTCTGCTCGATCACGCGCTCGAGCGCGGCGAATTCCAGCTCGCCCAGCGGCGCGCTGTCGGTGAGAAACTCGTCGCCCAGCGCCTGCGACTGGCGGCACACCTCGGCCGAGGGCAGGCGCAGGCGCGCGCCCTGCGCCGCGAGCTGGATCTGGCACGAGCGCTCCAGGCGCCACATGCGCACGAAGGCCTCGGGGATGCTGCGCCCGAGGGTCAGCAGGCCGTGATTCCTCAGGATCAGCGCCGGGTGCGCTCCCAGGCTCGCGACCAGGCGCGCCTGCTCGTCCAGGCGCATGCTCGGGCCCTCGAACTCGTGGTAGGCGAGCTGGCCGTAGAAGTTGTGCGAGTACATGTGCAGCGGCAGCAGGCCGTCCTCCTGCGCCGAGAGCGCCATGCCGGCGAGCGTGTGGGTGTGGAACACGCACTGCGCGTCGTCGCGCGCCTGGTGGATCGCGCCGTGGATCACGAAGCCCGCCTTGTTGGCGCCGTAGGGCTGCTCGCCCACCGGGTTGCCGTCGAGGTCGATCTTGACCAGGTTCGAGGCGTTGACCTCGTCGAAGCGCAGCCCGTAGGGGTTGATCAGGAAGTGATGCGCGGGCCCCGGCACGCGCAGGCTGATATGGGTGTAGATCAGCTCGGCCCAGCCCAGGTGGTCGGCGATGCGGTAGGCCGCCGCGAGCTGTACCCTGAGGCGCCGCTCCACCGAATCGGTTGGTGTGTTCTTCTTCAGTGAAGTGACGCTCATTGTTCCCCTTTCCTTCAGGCCGCTTTTTTCTGGGGCCGGCGGCAGTCCGGCCCCGCATGTGTCATCTCGAGCAGAAACTTCTGCATGTCCCAGGCCCCGGTCGGGCAGCGCTCGGCGCACAGGCTGCAGTGCAGGCACACGTCCTCGTCCTTGACCATCACCCGCTTGGTCCTGAGGCCGTCCTGCACGTACAGGTCCTGGCCCGCGTGCGGCGCGGGGGCGCTTAGCCGCTTTCTCAGGTCGGCTTCCTCGCCGTCAGCGGTGAAGCTGATGCAGTCCATCGGGCAGATGTCGACGCAGGCGTCGCACTCGATGCAAAGGCGCGCGGTGAACACCGTCTGCACGTCGCAGTTGAGGCAGCGCTGCGCCTCTTTCCAGGCGGTGGCGACGTCGAAGCCCATCTCGACCTCGACCTTGATGTTGCGCAGGGTCTGGTTGACGTCGCGCCAGGGCACCTTGTAGCGCGCGTCGGGGCGGATCTCGTTGTCGTAGCTCCACTCGTGGATGCACATCTTCTGCGACACGAGCGTCACGCCCGGAGCGGGTCTTTCGCTCAAGTCTTCCTGATTCAGCAGCTTGTCGATCGAGATTGCCGCATCATGACCGTGCGCGACCGCCCAGATGATGTTCTTCGGCCCGAACGCCGCGTCGCCGCCGAAGAACACCTGCGGCAGCGAGGACTGGAAGGTCGCCTTGTCGAGCACCGGCAGGCCCCACTTGTCGAACTCGATGCCCGAGTCGCGCTCGATCCAGGGGAAGGCGTTCTCCTGCCCGACCGCGATCAGCACGTCGTCGCACTCGACGTACTCGTCCGGCTCGCCCGTCGGGATCAGGCTGCGGCGCGCGTTGGCGTCGTACACCGCCTTCACCTTCTCGAACGTCATTCCCGCCAGTCGGCCGTGCTGTACGTCGAAGGACTTCGGAACGAGAAAGTTGAGAATCGGGATGCCCTCGTGCTGCGCGTCCTCCTTCTCCCACGGGCTGGCCTTCATCTCCTCGAAGCCCGAGCGCACGATCACCCTCACGTCCTCGCCGCCCAGGCGCCTGGAGGTGCGGCAGCAGTCCATCGCCGTGTTCCCGCCGCCGAGCACGATCACGCGCTTGCCGATCTTGTCGACGTGGCCGAAGGACACCGACGAGAGCCAGTCGATGCC
>DAHVFK010000077.1 GCA_027317055.1 Betaproteobacteria bacterium
GGCCGAGGTCGATCGGCCGCAATTGCTGGTTCGCCAGGGCGCGCAGGGGATTAGGGTGCTCGACGGCGAGCGCTGGGCCGCGCCGCTGGCGGACGAGGTGCGTGCCGCACTGTCGGCCGATCTGTCGCGCGAGCTGAACGCCCGGGACGCGAGCGGCTTGCCCGATGACGGCATGCCGCGCCTGCGCATCAAGCTGGATCTGCGTCGATTCGACTCGGTTCCCGGCAGCTATGCGCTGATCGACGCGTCGTGGGCGGTGCATGCCCTGCAGGGCGGAGCCAGGGTGACCTGCCGCAACGTTGTGCGGCAATCGGTGGGGGCTGGCTACGGCGCGCTGGTGCACGGCCATCAGCAGGCCTTGCGCCGGCTTGCGGCGGGAATCGCCGCGACGCTGCGATCCGTCGCCGCGGGCGGGGCGCACGCCTGCCCGCCGCAATGAAGGACTGCGTCTAGTCAGCCGAACTTCGCCAGCAGCGCAGCGGCGTGCTGCACCCGCTCCTCGCTGCCGGTCTTGGCGCCGCCCGTCTTGTCGGGCGCGGCCTGGATCGCGCAGGCGAGCACGCCGAAGAACGCCTTGTCGAGCGCGCGCCGCGCGGCGGAGAGCTGTTGCGTGACCTGCTCGCACTCGGCGCCGGCGTCGATCATGCCCTGGATGCCGCGCAGCTGCCCCTCGACCCGCTTCAGGCGCAGGATGAGGTCCTTCTTATGGCGTTCGTCGCGGATCACGGACATGCGCCATTTATACTATGCGGAGTACCGGATGGCAAGAGTTCCCTAGGCCTTGCATTGCTATACCCCCTAGGGTATAGTGGCGCCTGTCGCCAATCACCCAGGAGCTTCACCATGACCGTCGAAAATGCCCTGCGCGCCGTTGCCGGATTGTTCGTGCTGCTGTCCGTTGCGCTCGGCGCGCAGGCGAGCCCGCTGTTCGTGAACGCGAACTTCCTCTGGTTCACTGCATTCGTGGGCGCCAATCTGCTGCAGAGCGGATTCAGCGGCGCCTGCCCGATGATGTGGCTGCTGCGCAAGGCCGGCCTTAAGGAAGCGAGGATGGCATGAGCACCGAAACCCTGAATGCCGTTCAGGTCGCCTGCCCCGGGTGCCTGACGCCCAACCGCGTTCCGGCGGGGCGCCTGGGCGAGGACCCGAAGTGCGGCAAGTGCGGCACGGTGCTGCTCGACGGGCACCCGGTCGCGCTCGACGAGGCGTCGTTCGACCCCTTCGTCGCGCGCACCGAGCTGCCGGTGCTGGTCGATTACTGGGCGCCCTGGTGCGGCCCCTGCCGCGCCATGGCGCCGATGTTCGAAAAGACCGCGGGCGAGCTGCGCCAGAGCGTGCGCTTCGCCAAGGTCAACACCGAGCAGGCGCAGGGCATCGCCCAGCGCGCGGGCATTCGCGCGATCCCGACCATGGTGCTCTACCGCCGCGGCAAGGAGCTCGCGCGCACCTCCGGCGCGATGGACGCGGGGACGCTGCGCCGCTGGGTAGGAGAGCACATCTCATGATCCGTGCCGCCCTATTCGTTACGCTGTCCCTGGCCGCCACCGGGGCCTCTGCCGCCGAGGCGCTCAAGACCGCGCCGGTCGAGATGCGCGACATGGACCTGAGCTACACCGCCGAGGCGGTGGTCGAGGCGGTGCGCCAGTCGACCGTCTCGGCCCAGATCGCGGGCCGCATCGTCGATCTGCGCTTCGACGTCGGCGACTATGTGAAGAAGGGCCAGGTGATCGCGCGCATCGACGAGCGCGCCGCGACCCAGGCCGAAGCCGCGAGCGTGGCGCAGGTGCGCGAGGCGCAGGCCGCGCTCGCCAACGCGCGCGCCCAGTACGAGCGCTCCAAGCAGCTGCTGGCGCAGAAGTTCATCAGCCAAGCCGCGCTCGACAAGGCGCAAGCGGACTACCGGGCGGCGCAGGCGCGCGTCACGGCGCTGCTCGCCGGCGCCGGCGCAGCCGCGACCGAGCGCAGCTTCGCCACCATCGTTGCGCCCTATAGCGGGGTGGTGTCGGCGCGCTACGTTGAGCTGGGCGAGATGGCCACGCCCGGCAAGCCGCTGCTGACCGGCTTCGACCCCTCGAGCCTGCGCGTGGTGGCCACCGTGCCGCAGGCGCAGGTGGCGGCAATCCAGGCCGGCGCCCGGGCGCGCGTCGAGCTGCCCTCGAGCGGCAAGTGGATCGACGTCAAGAACATCTTGGTCGTGCCCTCGGCCGACCCGCGCACCCATACCACGCGCATCCGCCTCGAGCTACCCGAGGATGTGCGCGGCGTCTACCCCGGCGTGTACGCGCGGGCGCACTTCGTCACCGGCAGCGCGCTCAGGCTGCTGGTTCCGCGCGCCGCGGTGGTTCACCGCAGCGAGGTCACCGGGGTGTACGTGGTGGATGACAAGGGCGCGGCGCGCCTGCGCCAGGTGCGCCTGGGCGAAGCCGCCAACGAGAATTACATCGAGGTGCTGGCGGGCCTCAAGCCGGGCGAGCGCGTCGCGCTCGATCCGGTGCGAGCCGGCATGGCGGACGAAGCCGGCGCGAGGCACTGAGCGATGGGCGTTTCGGGGCGCATCGCCACCTACTTCCAGAATTCGCAGCTCACGCCGCTGATCGCGCTGGTCGCGTTCCTGCTCGGGCTGTTCGCGGTGATGGTGACTCCGCGCGAGGAGGAGCCGCAGATCAACGTCACGATGGCGAACGTGTTCATCCCGTTCCCGGGCGCCTCTTCCAAGGACGTCGAGTCGCTGGTCGCCACGCCGGCCGAGCAGGTGCTGTCGCAGATGACCGGCGTCGAGCACGTTTTCTCCGTCTCGCGCCCCGGCATGGCGGTGCTCACGGTGCAGTTCAAGGTCGGCGTGCCGCGCGTGGACGCGCTGGTGCGGCTGTACGACACGATCAACTCCAACCGCGACTGGGTCTCGCCCAACCTCGGCACGCTCGCGCCGATCATAAAGCCCAAGGGCATCGACGACGTTCCGGTGGTGACGCTCACTTTCTGGAGCAAGGACCCCAAGATCGGCGCCTTCGAGCTCGAGCGCGTGGCGCACGCGGCCGAGATCGAGCTCAAGCGCGTTCCGGGCACGCGCGAGGTGCAGACGCTGGGCGGCCCGGGGCGCGCAGTGCGGGTGCTGCTCGAGCCGGACCGTATGAACGCCTACGGCGTGTCGGCGCTCGACGTGAGGAACGCGCTGCAACTCGCCAACGTCGCGCTGCCCACGGGCAAGCTGGTGCGCGAGAACCGCGAGATCGTGGTCGAGACGGGCGACTACCTGCGCTCGGCGGCCGACGCGCGCGCACTGGTGGTCGGCACCGCGGGCTCGCGCCCGGTCTACCTGTCGGATGTCGCGCGCGTGGTGGACGGCCCGAACCAGCCCTCGCACTACGTCTGGATCGGCACCCGCAAGGGCGAGCATCCCGCGGTGACGATGCAGATTACCAAGAAGCCGGGCCAGAACGCGGTCGACGTTTCCGACCAGGTGATGAAGCGGGTGGCCGAGCTGCACGGCACGGTGATCCCGGACGAGGTGCGCGTGACCGAAACGCGCAACTACGGCGCGACCGCGAACGAGAAGGCGCTCAAGCTGATCGAGAAGCTGATCTTCGCCACCGCCGCGGTGGTGGTGCTGGTGTTCGCCACGCTCGGCCGGCGCGAGGCGCTGATCGTCGGCGTGGCGGTGCTACTGACCCTGGCGAGCACCCTGTTCGCGTCCTGGGCCTGGGGCTTTACGCTCAACCGGGTGTCGCTGTTCGCGCTCATCTTTTCGATCGGGATCCTGGTCGACGACGCGATCGTGGTGGTCGAGAACATCCACCGCCACCGCGCGAAGGCGCCCGAGACCCCGCTTTCGCTGCTCATCCCGCTCGCGGTCGATGAGGTCGGCGGGCCAACCATCCTCGCCACCTTCACCGTGATCGCGGCGCTGCTGCCGATGGCCTTCGTCAGCGGCCTGATGGGCCCCTACATGAGCCCAATCCCGATCAACGCCAGCATGGGGATGGTAATCTCGCTCGCGATCGCGTTCACGGTGACGCCGTGGCTCGCGCTGAAGTTGCTGAAGAAGAATCATCATGAGCGACATGCAAGCCGGACACTCGATCGCATCTCTAGCCGCATCCTCGGCCCGTTCGTCGACTCGGCCCGCAACCGCCTCAAGCTGTGGCTCGCGATCCTCGCGCTGATCCTGCTCTCGGTGTCGCTCGCGGGCGTGAAGCTGGTGATCCTGAAGATGCTGCCGTTCGACAACAAGTCCGAGTTCCAGGTAGTGGTCGACATGCCCGCGGGGACGCCGGTCGAGCTCACCGCCGCGACGCTGCACGACATGGGCGCCTACCTCGCGAAGGTCGACGAGGTCACCGACTACGAGGCCTACGCGGGCCTTGCCTCACCGATCAACTTCAACGGCCTGGTGCGCCAGTACTACCTGCGCAGCGACTCCGAGCAGGGCGACCTGCAGGTGAACCTGCTGCCCAAGGGCGAGCGCGAGCGGCAAAGCCACGATATCGCGGCGGCGGTGCGTCCGGCGCTGGAGAAAATCGCCGCGCGCTGGAACGCCAAGGTCAAGGTGGTCGAGGTGCCGCCCGGGCCGCCGGTGCTGTCGCCGATCGTGGCCGAGGTGTACGGGCCGGACGAGGCGGGGCGCATCCGAACCGCCGAGCGGGTGCGCGAGGCTTTCGCCTCGACGCCGGAGATCGTGAGCATCGACGACAGCGTCGAGGACTCCGCGCCGCGCCTGGTGCTGATGGTCGACCAGGCCAAGGCCGCGCTGCTCGGCGTGAGCGCGCGCGACGTGGTCGAGACCATGCGCATGGGCCTGCTCGGCGAGGACGTCACGCCGATCCACGACGGGCACTCGAAATACGAGGTGCCGGTGCGGATCGAACTGCCGGCCGAGGAGCAGGGGCGGCTGGACGATTTGCTCAAGCTTGCGCTGCGCACCTCCTCGGGCACGCTGGTGCCGCTGTCGGAGCTGGTCAACGTGGTCAGGAACGAGCGCGACCGCCCGATCTACCACAAGGACCTGCTGCCGGTGGTGTACGTGGTGGGCGACAAGGCGGGGCGGGTCGACAGCCCGCTGTACGGCATGTTCGCGATCCGCGGCAAGGTGGTCGGCAAGCCGCTGCCCGACGGCGGCGTGCTGGGCGAATATTTCATCCACCAGCCCTCGGACCCCTACCGCCAGTACTCGATCAAGTGGGACGGCGAGTGGCAGGTCACCTACGAGACCTTCCGCGACATGGGCCTGGCCTACGCGGTCGGGCTGATCCTGATCTACCTGCTGGTGGTGGCGCAGTTCCGCTCGTATCTCACGCCGCTGATCATCATGGCGCCGATTCCGCTCACCGTGATCGGGGTGATGCCCGGGCACGCGCTGCTCGGCGCCAACTTCACCGCCACCTCGATGATCGGCATGATCGCGCTCGCGGGCATCATCGTGCGAAACTCGATCCTGCTGGTCGATTTCATCAACCAGAAGCTGGAGGAGGGCGTGCCGCTGCGCGACGCGGTGCTCCTGTCGGCCGCCGCGCGCGCCAAACCGATCGCGCTCACCGGCCTGGCGGCGATGATCGGCGCCACCTTCATCCTCGACGACCCGATCTTCCAGGGCCTCGCGATCACGCTCATCTTCGGCATCTTCGTTTCGACCGTGCTCACCCTGGTCGTGATCCCGGTGCTTTACTATGTGGCGATGGAGAACAAGGCGCGCAAGGCGTGATGCTGATCTTCCGTCAGCTGTTCGACCCGCAGTCCTCGACCTACACCTACCTGCTCGCCGATCCGGCCACGCGCGAGGCGCTGCTTATCGACCCCGTGTTCGAGCACGCGCAGCGCGATGCGGCGCTCGTCGCCGAACTCGGGCTCACGCTCGGCTGGACGCTCGAAACCCACCTGCACGCCGACCACGTCACCGGCGCCTGGCTGCTCCGGCGCCGTCTCGGCAGCCGCATCGCCATCGCCAAGGCGAGCGGCGCGCAGGGCGCCGACCGCTATCTCGAGGCCGGCGATCGGATCGACTTCGGCGGGCGACACGTGCGAGTTCGCGCTACGCCCGGCCACACGAGCGGCTGCGTAAGCTTCGTGCTTGACGATTGCTCGATTGCGTTCACGGGCGACGCATTGCTGATCCGCGGCTGCGGACGCACCGACTTTCAGCAGGGAAGCGCCAATACCTTGTACCGCTCGGTCCACGAGCAGCTGTTCACGTTGCCCGACGATTGTCTGATTTATCCCGCGCACGACTACCGCGGTTTGACCGCATCCAGCGTCGGCGAGGAGAGGCGCTTCAATCCGCGCCTCGGCGGCGACGCCGGCCAAAGCGATTTCGCCGGCTACATGGAGAACCTCGGGCTCGCGCACCCGAAGCAGATGGCGGTTGCGGTTCCAGCCAACCTGCAATGTGGCCGCCCGCAGGACGATACGGGGTTCGGCCAGGAGCCGCGTTGGGCGCCGCTCACTTACACCATCGCCGGAATCTGGGAGCTGCCGCCGCAGTGGCTCGAAGAGCATCTGCGCGAGGTGCAGATCATCGACGTGCGTGAAGCGGAAGAGTTCGCGGGCGTGCTGGGCCACATTCCCGGCGCCCGGCTGATCCCTCTGGGGCGGCTCGCCGAGCACGTCGACACGCTCGCCAAGGACCGGCCCGTGGTCACGGTGTGCCGCTCGGGCGCGCGCTCGGCGCAGGCCAGCGTGCTTCTGCGCAAGGCGGGCTACGACAAGGTCGCAAACCTCGCCGGCGGAATGCTGCACTGGCGCTCGCAACGCTACGGGGTGGAGGGCGCGGGGGACTAACCCATGTAGCGCGGCAGCAGCAGTGAGATAACGGGAAAGGCGACCAGCAGCGAGAGGCGGAAGAAATCCGCCACGATGAACGGCAGCACGCCGCGGAACACGGTGCCGGTGGGCACCTCGGGCAGCAGCGTCCTCAACACGAATACGTTCATCCCGACCGGCGGCGTGATCAGGCTGATCTCGGTCACCACCACCACGATCACGCCGAACCAGACCAGGTCGTAGCCCAGGTGCTGCACCAGGGGGTAGAACACCGGCACGGTGAGCAGGATCATCGAGATGCTCTCCAGCACGCAGCCGAGCACGATGTAGATCACGCATATCGCGGCGATGACCGTGATCGGGCTGAGCGCGAAGCGGTTGACGAAGTCGCGCAGGTCGCCCGGCATGCTGGTGTAGTTGATGTAGTTGGCGAACATCATGGCGCCGATCAGAATCACGAATAGCATCGAGGTGGTGCGCGCGGCTTCGGTCAGCACGCCGAGCAGCGACTTGAAGCTCAGCTTGCGCCGCGCCAGTGCGAAGGCGAACGCCCCGGTCGCGCCTACGCCGGCTGCTTCAGTGGGAGTGAAGATGCCGCCGTAGATGCCGCCCATCACCAGCGTGAACAGGGCGATCACGCTGATCACGCCGCGGTAGACGAAGGCCAGCACCATGGTGCCGAACGCGCCCAGCACCAGTGCGTCGTCGGCCTGGATCACGTGCAGCCGGGCCAGCACGGCGAGCGCGGCGCCGAGCGCGAGGAAGGCGCCGACGCCGTGCAGGGTGGCAAGGCGCGCCTTCCAGCTCAGGCGCTCGCCCGGCGGTCCGGCCTTGGGGTCGCGCCAGGTGGTCCACTGCACCGCCATGGCGTAGAAGAATATGCCGACCAGTCCCGGCAGCACTCCGGCGGCGAACAGCTTGCCGATGCTGGTGCTGGTAATGATGCCGTACAGCACCAGCACGGTGGACGGCGGAATCAGGATGCCGAGCGTGCCGCCCGCCGCGATGCATCCCGCGCCGAGCGCATTCGAGTAGCCGAACTTGCGCATCTGCGGCATCGCCACCTGCGACATGGTGGCCGCGGTGGCGAGGCTCGAGCCGCAGATCGCGCCGAAGCCGCCGCAGGCGGCGATGGTCGCCATCGCCAGGCCGCCGCGCAGGTGGCCGATGAACGCGTAGCAGGTCGCGTACAGCTCCTCGGCCATCCCGGCGCGGGTCACGAAGGTGCCCATCAGGATGAACAGCGGCACCACCGAGAACAGGTAGGAGAAGCCGGTCTCGTAGGTCACCTGGGTCGCCATCGCCATCGCCGGCGCCCAGCCCTTCATGAGCGCGATTCCGCCGATGCCGACCGTGCCCATGGCGAAGGCGATCGGAACGCGCAGGAAGGTCAGCGCGAGCATCGCCGCGAAGGCGAGCAGCGCTTCACTCACGGGGCGATTGGCGCGCGAACGCGTTGTAGAAGTGGATGATGCCCGCCATCACCAGGAATGCGGCGATCGCGTAGACGAAGGGCGCGTACTTGATCAGCAGCACCGTGGTGGTATCGCCGTAGGAGGCCGAGCGCCCGGCCTTGCGCCACATCAGGTGGGCGAGGCCCAACATCAGCGCGCCCGAGGCGAGCTCGATCGCCACCCGGTAGGCGCGCCGCACGCGGCGAGGGAAGAAGCGGTCCGCGAGGTCGACGGTGACGTGCTCCTCGCGCCGCACCACCAGCGGCAGCCCGGCGAAGATGAGTAGCGCCATCATGATCTCGGTGATCTCGAACGCGCCCACCACCGACTGGTTGAACAGGTAGCGCCCGACGACGTCGACGAAGGTCAGCAGCATCATCGCGAACAGCAGCGAGGCCGCGCTGACGCCGAGCGCGGCCTCGACCAGGCGCGCGAACCGCGCCATGCCCGCTACTTCATCCCCGCTTCGAGCTTGTCGATCTCGGCGTGGTAGGCGGCGAACGCCTTGGGACCGTCGACATTGCGCCGGGCGGCGTCCTTGTACCAGTCCTCGATCACGGTCTTGGCTAGCGTCTTCATCTCCGCTTCGAACGCGGGGCTGGCGTAGGTGATCTTGACGTTCGCCTTCTTGATCGCCGCCAGGCCGACTTTGTCCGCCGCGTCCCACATGTGGCCGGCGAAGCGTGCCACGTACTCGCCCGAGACCTTGTTCAGCGCGTCCTTGTCCTGCTGCGGCAGCGCGTCCCACTTGCCCGGGTTCATGAAGAAGCCGAAGGTCGAGCTGTAGAAGCCGCCGTGGAACAGAGTCGCGTAATGGATCAGCTTCTCGAGGTGGAACGAGGCCGGCGACTCGAGCGGGAAGAACACGCCGTCGGCGACGCCTTCCTTGAGCAGCTCGTAGGCGAGCGGCGCGGGCTTGAAGATCAGGGTCGCGCCCATTGCCTTGCCCATGTCGGCCGCGATCCCGCCGCCGGTGCGGATCTTGAGGCCCTTGAGATCGGCCAGGCTCGCCACCTCGTGCTTGCTGTTGAAGATCTGGCCCGGCCCGTGGGTGAACACGCCGAGCAGGTGCACGCCCTTGTATTCGTCTGCCTTGGCGAAGTACTCGTAGTGCACGCGCGAGTAGGCGATCGAGTTGATGGTCGCGGTCGCGCCGCCGCCGGGCAACTCACCCATTTTGGTCAGCAGGAAGCGCGCCGGGGTGTAGCTCGCGGTGACGTAGGACAGGTCGACCAGGTCGTCGCGCACAGCGTCGAAGGTCCCCGGGGGCGCCACCGGCGCCTTGGGCAGCATCTGGAACTTGACCCGGCCGCCGGTGACTTTCTCGGCCTCGTTGGCCCAACCCTGCAGGAAGACCTTGGTCAACGGGTGGCTCGGCGGCACCCAGGACGACATGGTGAGCGTGGTCTGCGCCGCCGCCGGCTGCGCCAGGGCGCCTGCCGCGGCCGCCGCGAGGGCGAGCTTGGTGTAGCGATTCATTTTGTTTCCCTCCTCCCAGATGGAGCGGGCATTCTATCGGAATCCGCCGTGGCGTCGATCGCCGCCAGCACCTTGGCGTAGTCGCCCAGATGTCCGGCCAGCAGCACCGCGAGCCGCGCCAGCGCGCGCTCGCGCCCCTCTGCGGGTGTGCGGTCGAGCAACGCGGCGAACGCGTCGTACAGCCGGTCGGATTCCATCGGCGCGAGCCCGCCGCGCGCCGGCGCGCGCGGCGCGTCCGGGCGCGGCGCGCCCTCGCGGTAGGACAGCACCGCTTCGATCGCCGCTTGGGCGAAGGCCCGATTGATGCCGCGGCAGCGCGCGAGCACGTGCCCGTCGGGGCGGAAGACGTAAGTCGCGCCCTCGGGCGGCACGCCGTAGCGCGCGAACAATGCCTCGTGGCCGGCGCGCGGCAGCGCGATCGCCTGCGCGCCGGCGGGCGCGCGGCCCTCGCCGCCAAACCAGGCGACGCTGAAGCGTCCCTGCAGGCGGTCGACGAAATAGCCCTCGCCGCAGCGCCCGTCGGGCGCGGCACAGCCGGGCGCGGCGAGCGGCGCGTCGATCGGCTCGCCGCGTTCCATGTTGAGCGGCGAGCCGGCGTAGTCGGTCGCGACCGACAGCCGGCCGACGTTGACCAGCGGCCGCAAGGCCGGGTCGGCGCGCGCCAGATCGAGAATCGCGTTGCGCACCAGGCGCTCGCCGTGGGTCTGGGGCCCGATGAAAGTCGCGCTGCGCGAGGCGTGCTCGACGCTCTCGCGCGCGGCGAAGCCGCGCTCGGCGTCGTAGGTCTGCATCAGGTCCTCGTGCGCCTTGCCCTCGAGCACCAGTGTCAGCTTCCAGGCCAGGTTGTTGCCGTCCTGGATCGCGCGGTTGCCGCCGCGCGCGCCGAACGGCGAGTGCTGCGCCGCCGCGTCGCCCAGGAACAGCACCCGCCCGTGCCGCATGCGCTCGAGAAAGCGGCGCCGGAAACGCCATGGGCCGACCCATACCAGCTCGAACGGCGTGTCCGGCCCGAGCAGCTTCTTGAGCCGCTCGGTGACGCGCGCGGGCTCGGTCTCGCGCTCGGGTTCCTCGTACTGCGACACTTGCCAGTCGGTGCGCCAGATGCCATCGGCCATCTGGTGGTACCAGATCGCGCCGCCCGCGTTGAGCGGGTTGTCGAGGTAGGCCTTGCGCACCACCTCGGCCGAGGGCGACATCCTGATGTCGGTGATGCACCACTGGTCCTCCGAGAGCGCCGACTCGGCGTCCTTCGCGCCGAGTTTCTCGCGCACCACGCTGTGCGCGCCGTCGGCGCCGACGAGCCACTTGCAGCGCGTCGTATAG